>JAUSEJ010000365.1 GCA_030650265.1 Dehalococcoidia bacterium
ATCCCCGACTATCATCCCAGAACCCGAGAAAGCTTATGAAGGTTGCGCCGAGCAGGATGCCCAGGAACTGGGAAAGGTTGAACCGATCGCTGAAGACGAGAATGGCGACGAACACCGCGCCGTAAATCGCTGCCCCCCCCAGAAGAGGGACGGGGCTGGCGTGGATCTTCCGGGCGCCGGGGTTATCCACCACACCAGTGTGGAGAGCCAATCGTCTGGCCACCGGAGTGGCCCCGATGGCGAGAATGAGGGCGGCGATGAAGATAAGCATGTAGGCCGACATTAGATAGCCACCTTAATGCGAGATTGGCTCAAGGGCCCGGCGCAATCAGTCGTCCCGTGAGAATTCACCGTGCCGGATAGTTCGGCCATGACGACCGGCGTTATGGCATGGGACCCCAAGTACCTCAAGATTCTACTGACCACCCCGCATCCTCTGCTGCAGGTCAGACACCATGGACTGCAAGCTCGCTTTCTGGTCCGCAGGAGCGAGGTTGAGCGCTATCTGCGCCTCGGCAATCGCTTTGTCCAGCATGCCGACCTCCGAGTAAATGATGGCCAGATTGCGGTGCGACACGAGGTCATTGGGAGACAATTGCACGGCCTTCAGGTTCTCGTCTATGGATTGCTGCACCTTGCCCTGCCGGTAGTACAACACGCCAAGTGAACTGTGGACGTTGATGAGCGATGGGTCGAGAGCGACCGCCTGGAGGTACATCTGTTCGGCCTTGTCCGGAATATTCTGCGACATGTAGCCATCGCCCATGTAGACGTATGTGCTAACGTATTTCTTGTCCAACGAGAGTGCTTTTTCGTATTTGATGAAGGCTTCCTCCCATTTGCCCTGTATAGCGTAGACAAGGCCCCATTCATCGTACAGGTGGGCGGCGTTCGGGCTCAAGGCTAGCGCATCTGCGTAGTATTTTACCGAAGTGTCTAGCTTCTCTTGACGCACTGTCGGGTCGGCGGTCACCTCGGCCCAAAACCGGTATAGCCTGCCAAGGTTGGCCGAGTTGTCCGTGTTGAGAGGAGCAAGCTCTCTCGCCGCCTTCAACGACACCAGGCTCGCATTAAAGAACTCCTCGCGGGTCGCCGGTATCAGGTTGCGCCTGTCCATGCTGAAGAGGTCCTCGACGGTCTTGATTTCCTGGCCGACGTTCTGACTGGGCGCCGATCTGGCCAATTCAAGATAGGACCGACCAAGAAACAGGTAGTAGAAGTCTTGACTCGGAGCCCATGACAGGGCTTTCAAGTATTGATGAATGCCCGTGTCGAAACGCCTCACACCGTCGTACGCCTGCCCCTTCTTGAAGTAAATGTCGGCGATTATCGAATTGAGAAAGTAGACCAGAATGACAATGATGGCGCAGGGTACGACGAGAGCGTAAATATACCATCGAGAAGATCGCCAGTTGCGAGATGGCCTCTCGTCCCTTTTCACCCAGTAAGCCGTCAAGGCCAGGCCGAGGACAAACCAGCCAAACCCACCGAAAACGATTTGTGGCGGTTCTAGCGATTGAATCAAGCTCGAAAGAAGCATGGTAGGGATGGCAATAAGTGTGACGATAAGATAGGTGAGTAGTGGCAGAATCGAAAGCCACCCCGGGGTGTTACGATTGGCGCGGGCGGTCGTTTGCGGCGGCGGAGCAGGCGTTCTTCGTTTGACCCTTGTTCTTGTGGTCGTAGCGCCACCCCGAGTTGGGCTGGCTATCCGCACTTCGGTCGCCGCCGGATGTGACGCCGCTACCGGCATATCGTCGCTGTTTGCCTGCTTCGGCCTGGCCATAATGTAAACGGCGGCGGCGGCGCCAAGGTAGAGCCAGAAATGGGTGCGAGTGGCGGCGATAGCGATACCAACAAAGGTTTCACCAAGGTGCCCGGCGACAGCCGCCATGAAGGCGATGAGGGCAAACTGGTAATACCGGTCTTCCAGACGCCAAACCAGTCTTGTCACCAGGCCAAAGAAGGCAACGACCACGCCGAGATAGGATACGAGACCAATGACGCCCATGGTAACAAGATAATCGAGAAAATCGTTGTGCGAGCGATCGGGAGAGGCGTTGCGGGCCTCAATGTTGGCCAGCGCCGGCGGATAGAAGGGGTTATAGGCCACATACATAGATTCCGGGCCGTAGCCGATAAGCGTCCGTATGGGATCGGATTTGATCAGGCCCAGTGCTCCCTTGCCGATATCATCGCCGAACCAAATAAGCAACCTAACCTTGCTTGTGCCCGAGTCCGTATCCGCTATGGATCCCAGTCGCTGGAGAGACTGATTGTGCGCCTTCAATCCGGCAAAGGGCGAATTCGACACGTTTAGAAGGACAACAAATGAACCCCCGGCAAGAATGAGAACCGTAGTAAAGGCAACAAGCAGATAGAGCTTGTACCGGAAAAGAGCCATGTAGGCGAATGTTACCATACTGATGGCCATGCCTATCCAGGGGCCGCGGCTTTGCGAAAACAGGATGGCCGCAACCTGAGTGGAAAGCATCGCTGTCAGGCCCACGGACAGGAATAGGGCCGAACGTTGGCGGCGAAGGGCAGGGAGAAGAATGGGGACAAGGAAGATTCCGGCCAAACCAACGAGAGTCACGATCAAGTTAAAGATCAGAACGATCATACTGCCGGTGCCGAAATCAGCTAGACCCCGACGGAAAGACACGTACTGAATAGCACTCAAGACAAGGAAAAACGAACTGACGCCGACAACCAGGACAATCAAGGTGTCAATCACGCCAATATTAGAAGCATGAAGATAAGCGTTGGGCCTCGAAAGGAATCCTGGCTGGCTTCCTGCTGATTTGGCAGATTGCTGAACCGGCTTCGCCAGGTTTGACAGGGTAGACAGCAGAAGCGCGATCGTCAGGGGGACCGCCATGATTAGATAGGCAGCGAGGAAGATAGCGTTACCCATGGTGCTCGTGACCCGCATGATGACGTCACCGCCCCATGGCAGGGGATCGAGGCGGTCGTGCTGGATTAGGCCGTAAAACGAGATAATCGAAGCGTCGAGAACCACAACCCAGAGCAATCGGCTTAGCTGAACCCTGGTTCGCATATTGTAGGCGGTGAGAAAGAACACGGTTAGATAACTGAGGGTAACGAGCGTGCCCTGTAGCCTTTGGTAAGAGCCAAAAAAGGAAACAGCCGGCGCAACCGACGTGATGGTAGTAAACAAGTATACGGCAAGGTAGATCAACACCGGTATCGTCAGAGGGGTGGCCTTGGCGAAGCCGCGAAGCCAGGCAGAGAGGGACAGGTTGGGGGGTACGGATTCTATTGTTTTGATGACGAAGGCCACCGCCATGATGAGAGCGATCGAGCGGAGCATGGTAAGTTTGTCTGGCTCAAAAACCCTACTCGAATAGACGTTGAAGAAGAAGGGAATAACGGCGGCGACGGCCAGCCATCCAGCTTCGATCAGGCGGTCGCAGAATACGCTCAGCTTTGTTCGCAATTGGTCTCCTTATGTCCCCCTCTGCTCTCGAACATGCGATTGTCGTATCGACTCAATGGTTCTCCCCAACCCCACCTCAAGAGGAACGGTCGCCTCGAAGCCCAGGAGATCCCTGGCCTTTTGGACGCCAGGTACCCGACGAGGCGGCTCCTCGAACCTCTCGCCATAGGCCTGCGCATAGGGCACGAACACCAATGGCGACCGGGAGCCCACAAGTTCAATTATGGTCCGGGCGAGATCGGCGATTCTGGTCTCCCCCGGCGACCCCAAATTGAATTGCTCGCCTTCGGCGCCGGCCACTGTCCCCGCCAGTATTGTTCCTCTGATTGAATCCTCGACAAACGTGAAGCACCGCGTTTGCTGACCGTCTCCATAAACGGTCAGAGGCTCACCGTCCAGCGCCTGATTGATGAACCTGGCCACTACCGAACCGTAGCCCAAAGGATCAAGACGCGGGCCGTACGCGTTGAAGTAGCGGACTATGGACACTCGCAGGCCAAGAGAGGCGTAGGCAAAGGCCAGATGCTCATCGAGAGCTTTCGCCGTGCTATAGGACCAGCGCCCCACCTTGGTGGACCCCAGCACCCTGTCACCGTCTTCCGTAAACGGTAACTGGGAACTCTTGCCGTAGATCTCGGACGTCGAGGCAAGAACAACTTTGGCCCCATAATCAAACGCCGCCGAGAGGATATTTTCAGTGCCCCTAAGATTGACCTTCATACCTTTGAGAGGATCTGCTATGACATAGTGGACGCCGACCACCGCTGCCAAATGGTAGATGATCGGGCAAACGGCGGCTAATTCGCGCACGAGGCCTTCGTCGAGGATACTACCACGGACGAATTCGAAGCCTGCGCTGCCGAGGCGGTGGCGGATATTATCCTCCTTGCCGACCGAGAGATCGTCAAGCACAACAACCTCGTCGCCCCGGGCCAGAAGTCCGTCTACCAGATGAGACCCTATAAAGCCGGCACCGCCGGTAACCAATGCCTTCATCGAACCGCTAAGCCCCTCATCGTCACAAGTATACCGCGGCGAACAAACAACTCGCTGTTATTTGCGTACGCGGGGACGAAATTAAACACAAAGGCACAAAGACACTAAGTTACGGGAGGGTGCAAGCCGGTTAAGGATCATACCTTTATTCTTCGTGTCTTTGTGTCTTTGTGTTTCAATCGTTCCCCACGCTGACTGCCAACAGCCACGCATTGTACACTATCACACGACGGGGGTCAGGTCAAGCGGCCAGTACGCGCCGGTACAATTCGATGGTCCTATCCACCATAGTTTCGACGCCGAATTCCCGTCTTGCCCTTTCCCCCGCGGCCAAAGCCATTTGTCGTCGCAGCACGCCGTCTTTGGCCAAACGTTGCAGGGCTTCTGCTAGAGCAACCGGGTCTCGCGGCGGCACAACCAGACCGGTGACCTCATGCTGATTGACGAAGGTAGTGCCCGTTCCCAGGTCGGTACAGATGACGGGCAAGCCACAAACCATCGCTTCCACCATCGATATGCCAAAAGCCTCCGACCGCTCGCAGGCGGGGAAAGCGAACATGTCGCTGGCGTGATAGTAATTGGGCAGATCTGCATCCTCAACTTCGCCAAGGAAGATCACTTTTTGCTGTAGTCCGTCTCTCTCCACCTGGGCCCGCAACTCCGGCTCTTGCGGACCGGAGCCACAGAGGAGCAATCGCGCCTCCACGCTCTGCATGGCCTCCAGAAGATACTGCAGTCCCTTGTAATAGCGGAACCGGCCGACGAAGAGGACGATAGGGGCGACATATTTCTCCCGGATGCTCTTCACCTTGACCTCGTCAGGACTGCCAAGCCAGGCGAGGTTGACGCCAAAGGGTATGACTGTGCACTTATCCTTGTAGCGAGAGAGGTACCGGGAGGAGGCAATGTAGTTTGGGCTGGTGGCAATGATGGCGTCCGCCCGCGACAGAACCCTCAGAAGAAGCGGTTCGTAAATCCGCAACAGGGTCTTCTGTCGCACTATGTCGCTGTGATAGGTCATAACCAGTCGCGAACT
>JAUSEJ010000005.1 GCA_030650265.1 Dehalococcoidia bacterium
GCGGGTTGGCGACGATTGACTGGGCGAGTTCCAGCGTGCGGGGCATGAGATCGGCGGCCGGATAGACCGCGTTCACGAGGCCGATTTCCTTGGCCTCTTGGGCCTCCACGTTGCGGCCGGTCAGGAACAGTTCCTTGGCCATCCCGTAGCCAACCAGCCGCGGGAGGAAGAATGTGCTGCCAATCTCGGCGACGAGGGCGCGCGTGACAAAGGAGAAAGCGAAGCGCGCGTTCTCCGAGGCGATCCGAATGTCGCAGGTCAGCGGTATGGTGGCGCCCACGCCGAGGGCCAGTCCGTTAACGGCAGCGATCACCGGTTTGGTCATCCCCAGAATAAAGTCGCCGATGGGGGCGCGCTCCAGACCGGGTATACTGGCGTTGCCCGGCTGCCTTTCCGCTTGTTCGAGAGTGCGATTCCAGCCCTTGATATCGGCGCCCGCTGAGAAGGCTCTGCCGATACCGGTGATAATGACGCAGCGAACGTTGTCGTCTGCTTCAGCATCCTTTAGCGCCAGAGCCAGATCGGTCATCATTTGGTCGCTGAAGGCATTAAGGGCCTCAGGCCGGTTCAGGACAAGGGTTGCCACGCCCTGGGAAACGCCGTAGTCAATGTGCGCGTAGTCCATCTTCTTTCCTCCCAAATAGTCCTTCCGGGGGAAGGACCGTCAATTACTTGCTATCTCTCAGCATTATACATTTCAGCCGCACCGTGTCAACACGGTTCAACATGGTTATCATGGTTTATCATGGAAGTCAACCGAAGCCAGGCACCAGGGTCAGCCCAAACAGACGCTGTTCTCCTTAGCGCTGAAAGCTGACCTCTGACGGCTGAACGCTACTCGCCCGGGCATTGACATTCGGACTGGCTTTTGCTACAACCTACGTATCGACGGAAGGAGGGCTTCAGATGGGAATACTTGTCCTCGACAGGGATGAAGCGGAACGGCTCAGGTCGAGCATAAATGGCGACCCGGAGTTCAGGCTGGCGGCCAGGTACATGACGATGAATCTTGCCATGGACTTTGGTGGTTACAAGCGACTGTTCAAGGTGCGCGAGGGCGAGCTAGAGGAAATTGGCCCCGCCACGATTATGGGCGACCCTGTCGACGTCTATATCAGGGGCACGACCGAGTTTTGGGAAAAGCTGCTGCAGCCGGTTCCACCAGCCGGCTTTCAGAACGTTATGGCCGGGCTAAAATCGAGGAGTAGCGAAGTAATCGGCAATTTCGAGCTTTATCATGCCTACGCCTGGGCGATAAATCGGCTGATCGGCGTGATGCGGGATCGGCAAAACAGCATCGTATAGTAGACTCGACGAGATGAAGGAGGTTCAGAAAGTGACGAGATTTGAGCCATCAGTCGGCAAATACGTTTATCTCGAA
>JAUSEJ010001051.1 GCA_030650265.1 Dehalococcoidia bacterium
AACAAGCCAAACTCCATGGTTGCAAGGGCATCGCTTGGACCTACAACGAGCCGGGAATCTGGCTCGAATATACCCTTGACTGCGCCAGGCTGGCCAAGGCTCAGGGATTATACACCGCATTCGTTACCAACGGGTACCAGACTCCGGAGGCACTCGACCTCATGGGCCCCTACCTTGATGCCTATAGGGTAGACATCAAAGGCTGGTCAGATTCCCTCTACCGTAAGCTAGCACACGTGCCTTCTGTGACGGGAATTCTGGAAGTGACGAAGCGGGCTAAAGACAAATGGAACATGCACATCGAGGTGGTGACGAACGTCATCCCCGGAATGAATGATGCTGACAGCGATTTCCAGGGCATGGCGTCGTGGATCAGGGATAATCTTGGTGAACTCACGCCATGGCATATCACCCGCTTCTATCCCCATTACAAGCTCGGCCATCTACTACCTACGCCTGTTCAGACTATCGATAGGGCCTGTGAGATCGGTCGCAGGGCCGGGCTTCGCTTTGTCTACGTCGGTAATATCCCGGGACATGCGGGTGAGAATACGATCTGCTACCAATGCGGCTATCTGCTAATCCACCGCGTAGGGTATAATGTCAGGGCCGCCGGCTTCAATGAAAGCAAGTGCCTGAACTGCGGCGCCGAAGTCAACATCAGGCAAGGGTCTAACAAACTGTAATACAAGGAAACGTATCATCGTCGGCGGATTCAAGGATTGAGGTGCGTGGGCGCAGCGGCGGTGCGGGAGGCGACAATGGACACAATCGTGAAGCTGGCGAAAGAGGCGGTTGAAAACTACGTGCAGCACCACACGGTCATGATCCCTGAATATCTGGACGAGGAAATGAGCCAGAAGGCGGGGGTGTTTGTAAGCCTGAAGATCGAGGGCCAACTACGGGGATGCATCGGCACCTTCGAGCCGGTTCAGCCTAACATTGCCGAGGAAGTGGTTGCCAATGCCATAAGTTCGGCGACGCGCGACCCTCGCTTCTACCCGGTGAGCACCAGCGAGTTGCCACTCCTGGAGTATTCTGTGGATGTTCTGACACATCCGGTGCCCGTTGACGATCCGGCCGAACTCGATCCGAAAAGGTTCGGTGTAATCGTGGAAAGCTCCGGTCGACGAGGGCTGCTCCTGCCAGACCTTGAAGGCGTAGATACAGTGGCCGATCAGATCGCCATTTGCCGCCAGAAGGCAGGGATTCATTCATGGGAAGAGGTCCGGCTGTCGAAGTTTGAGGTCAAGCGATTCAAATAGCGACCAGATTCTAGAAAAGGGTTAGAGACGAGCAACTGAAAGCCCTGGAAATCCTTGAATTCCATAAGATTCGCGAACGGTTAGCAAGGCTAACTGCCTTCTTGGCTAGCCGGGCGTTGGCGCTTGATCTGGTTCCTTCATTCCAGTTCGCTGAGGTCTTGACCCGTCAGCATGAGACCAGGGAAGCACGAAGGCTCCTCGAGTTGAAATCAGGCTTCTCCATCGAGGGAGCGCGCGACGTACGGTCACTGGTCCGGCAGGCCGCACTTGGGGGTGCGCTCGAACCACCGATGCTCTTGGACATCCAGTCCACCCTCGCCAGCGGACGCAGCATCAAGGGCATATTCAACAGGCTGGGCTACCAGTTCCTGACTCTCTCAGATATAATCAAACCCATCAGCGAGCTACGTTCACTCGAGGACGAAATAAACCGCTCCATCAGCCCGCGGGGAGAGATTCTCGACAGCGCCAGCCCGATCCTCGGACGCATCAGATCCGAAATCAGGATCGCCCACGACCGGCTTGTTTCTCGCCTCAACGAGATACTCGGATCTCCTATCGGCCGCCTGGTAATGCAGGAGCCCATAATTACCGTCAGAGAGGGCCGTTACGTGCTGCCGATCAAAGCGGAGATGAAGGGCCAACTGCGCGGCATCGTCCATGACACGTCCGCCAGCGGTATGACTCTTTTCATGGAGCCCCTTGGCACCGTCGAGTTAAACAACCAGTGGCGAGAAACCCAAATCGACGAACGTAGGGAAATCGATCGCGTCTTGAAGCGGCTTACAGCTCGTGTGGCTCGCTTCGGACAGGCGATAGTTACCAACGTGGAGTGTCTGGCCGAGCTGGACCTTGCCCTCGCGAAAGCCAAGCTGGCAGAAAGCATGCAGGCTACGGAACCGGAGGTGCTGGCCATTCGCGCCGGCGATCAGCCTGATTCAGTTGCTACAACGGCAGAAAGTGAGACGCCGGCCCCGGCTAAAGCCTCGACGTCCAGTGCACGGTACGAGGATGCAAAGGCTGTTGAGTCCGTAGGGGCGGCGCCCCCGTTCCCGCCCCCGTGCCCGCTTGGCAGACCCCGAGGTCAGGCTACAACGGAGCCAACCAGGCCCCGCCAGGCGCTGGGGAGGCCACTGATCCAGCTTCTTAACGCCAGGCATCCCCTCCTGACCGGAACGGTGGTGCCGACAACCATCGAGGTTGGGGCCGGATTCTCGATCCTTGTGATCACCGGACCGAATACCGGTGGCAAGACCGTTGCGCTCAAAACCGCCGGGCTGCTCACCATAATGGCCCTCTCCGGTCTGCAAATCCCTGCGGATGAAGGCAGCAAGGTGAGCATAGTCGACGGTATATACGCCGACATCGGCGACGAGCAGAGCATCGAGCAATCCTTATCGACCTTCAGTTCTCATATGGGGAACATTATCGAGATATTGAAGGTGGCCAGCCGGCGATCGCTCGTTCTCCTCGACGAGTTGGGAGCCGGAACGGATCCGACCGAGGGCTCGGCTCTGGCCAGAGCTCTACTGTCCCACTTGTTACAAAAAGGCATCTGCGCCATCGCCACCACCCACTTCAACGAAATCAAAGCCTTCGCCTACACAACGCCGGACGTGGCCAACGCCAGCGTCGAATTCGACGTTGAAACCCTGACGCCTACTTACAAGCTATCGATCGGTTTGCCAGGCCGGAGCAATGCACTGGCGATCGCCGCCAGACTGGGCCTGCCGGATGAGATCATCAGTAGGGCCCGAGACATTCTGTCGCCCGCCCAGGTGCACGTCGAGAATCTCTTGGGCGCCATACAAGCTGAAAGAGACGAGGCCGAGATAAGCCGCAGAGCGATGGACCAGAGGCTGGCCGCGACTACCAGGATCGAAGAGGAGTTGCACCGGAAACGGGCGGAGATCGAAACCGAACGAACTGAGGCA
>JAUSEJ010001055.1 GCA_030650265.1 Dehalococcoidia bacterium
TGCCTCAGCGAATGAGGATTCAAAAAGTGTAGTGTAATCTTTGACTCATTTCACGCTCAGACGAGAACGGCCTGAGCGTGAAACTGCGGAAGTTAGGTTAGCCTGAGGATTGATCCTCAGGCTCTGGTCGATCATGCGGAAGTTCTCGTATTCTTCTTGACAAACTTCCGGCTCACCGCTAAACTCGACTTCAGCGACTTCCCCTCAGTTTTTCCGAAACGGTCTGGAGTCAAAGACCGCAGCACCGCGTCTTCGTGAAGGAGAGGTGAAAGAGAATGCCTACGGCAACATTAGCGAACTTCGTGGCAAACACCCGGTATGGAGATATCCCCGCCGGGGTAATAGAGACGGCAAAGAACTACTTCCTGGATTGGCTTGGTTCGGCCTACGCTGGATCGGGAAGTAAGCCGGCCAGCATAATGAGCGACCTTGTGGAGGAACTTGGCGGTAAACCGGAGGCGACGGTGATCGGCTCCGAGAGGCGAAACACCTGTCTTCACGCCGCTCTGGTGAATGGCGCTGCCTCCCATGTGGTGGAGATGGACGATCTGCATAAGGCGTCAATCTACCATCCTGCCGCGCCGGTCATGCCCGCCGCCTTGGCCGTGGCAGAACGCGAGGGCAAGGATGGGAGGGAGTTTCTCCGGGCGGTCGTCCTGGCCTACGAAGCCTCCTGCCGGATAGGGGAGGCCATCAATCCCTCCCACTATCGCTTCTGGCATACTACTGGCACGGTGGGGACCTTTGGCGCCGCCGTAGCGGCCGGTGTGTTGCTCGATCTGAAGGTCGAGGAGATGATCTGGGCCCTGGGAAGCGCCGGCACACAGGCATCGGGGCTGTGGGAGTTCCTCGCGGACGGGGCGATGAGCAAACAACTTCATCCAGGCAAGGCTGCCTTGAATGGCGTGCTTGGCTCACTGCTGGCCAAACGGGGTTTCACGGCGGCAAGGCGGATTCTCGAGGGCGAGAAGGGCTTTTGCCGGGCTACCTCCGAGCAGGTTGACTTGACCAAGATTACCGCCGGTTTGGGTGAAAGCTACAGGATCTGCGATGTTTCGTTCAAGCCTCACGCTTCCTGTCGCCACACCCACTCGGCCATCGACGCCACGTTAGAGATCGTGAACAAGTTCAACCTCAAGGCGAAGGAAATTGAAAAGGTGACGGTTCGAGTTTACAGCGGCGCCATGGACCTTTTGGGCAATGTGGAGGCTACCAGTCCATTTGCCGCCAAGTTCAACATGCCCTATTGCGTCTCCTCTGCTGTGCTGTTCCGCAAAGTGGGACTGGAACAGTTCAGCGACGAGAGGCTCTGGGACGCCTCCTTGCGACAATTGATGAGCAAGATTGAGATGGTCGTCGACCCGGCGCTGGATAGGGACTATCCGGCGAAATGGCCGGCCGTGGTGCAAATCGACACCATGGGTGGAAAGATTCTGGCGGCCAACGTGGACTACCCGAAGGGCGATCCGGAGAATCCGCTGTCGCGCCAGGAGTTGTGCGACAAGTTCACGGGGATGGCCACGCCGATCATCGGTCAGGCCCGAACGGAGTCTCTCCTAAATCGTGTATGGGGACTGGACCGTTTGCCGAACATGACGGCCTTTTTTGAGTAGTTTACACCTATCGCCGGACGGGGACGACGAAAACACAAAGGCACTAAGGCACTAAGGCGCCGTCAGGAAATAACTTAAGCAATTGCTCTTGTTCGCGGTGCGATGCTGTAGTTCCATTCGCCGTGGAACGCCGCCGGTTCCAACCGCACTGCGGCGAGTTCATCATCGGCGACCTTGACCCCCGTGGGATA
>JAUSEJ010001060.1 GCA_030650265.1 Dehalococcoidia bacterium
GATGTGGTCGAAGGGCCGGACGGGGCGGTTTACGTTCTGACCAACAACCTCGATGGGAGGGGCAATCCGACCCCCGATGGCGACAAGATCCTCCGCCTCCCCCAGGCCTACCTGACGTCAGACTAACCCAGTTTCGTTAACATTGAGCGACCGAGCCTGTCTTTGGAATGGCCGAAGCTCGCGCTGGCAACCTCTACGGGCGAATGGCCGTGCGCCCCTACGATCGCTTAAGACCTGTTTTTGTCAATGCGGAATGGCCCACTTCGATGGTCGGGAATGGCCCACCCTGGGAGCAGGGCCAGGTCTTAGATCGGTCTATGCCTGGTAGCTCACCTCCTTCCTTTGTGTCGCTCGAGTGTTCGCCTGAAGCGATAGGATTCGGTGCCTGTCTCGATGATGTGGGCTCGGTCGGTGATGCGGTCCAGTAGTGCTTTGCATAGCCGGGGATTTGGGATCACTTGTGTCCATTCGGAGAATGGCAGGTTTGTGGTCAAGATGACCGCTGCTTTCTCAGACCGTTCGGCGATCACCTGAAAGAGTAACTCCGCCCCGACCTCGGCAAGGGGAACGTAGCCTACCTCGTCGATCGCGATCAGGTCGTAACGCTCCCAGCGCGCCAGCACTCGTCGCAACTGCAACTGCTGTTTGGCCTCAACCAACTCATTGACTAGACCCGCTGCGGTGGTAAAGCGTACCCGCCGTTTTTGCCGACAGGCTGCTACACAAAGACCAGTCAAGAGATGGGTCTTCCCCGTCCCGCACTCGCCGATGAACACCACCGGCTCTGCTCGCTCAATGTAGCCCCCTTCCGCCAGCTCTCGGATCTTCGTTGCCGAGAGGGCCGGTGTCTGCTGAAAATCAAACTCTTCCAGTGTCTTGACCTTCGGCACGTGGGATTCCTTGACCCGACGCACGACCAGCTTCTGCTCCCTTTCGTCCAATTCGGCAGCGAGTAGTGCATCAAGATAACCAAGGTAACCATGATGCTCCCGCTCCGCCTGTTCCGCTACCCGAACAAATTGCCCGGCAATGGTTGGAAGATGAAGCAGCTTACATTGTTGCTTAATTGCAGTTTCCTGCAGTACTGCTGTCCCCTCTGTCATTGTCTCCCCCCTCCGACGAGGAGTTGGTCATAATCGGTTACAGCAGGCAATGGACGCTCAAAGGCCGCCAGCAGGCCTATGGGCAGCGATGCGGGGATGGTATGGACCAGGTCGGAGGCCACAAGAAGATGGCGTACTACTGCCGCACTATCACCACAACCC
>JAUSEJ010001068.1 GCA_030650265.1 Dehalococcoidia bacterium
ATTGTTCTTCCTTGTCTGGGTTACGCCGATGGTTGCCTTTTATACGATTATCCATATCGGCGATCCCGGCTACGTCTTCACCTTCCTGCCCGCCATCATTGTCCTGCTTGGCGCCTTTCTGGCAAGGCCTGCGTTGGCGAACACACTCCGGTGTAATAATGCTGCCGGTTCGGTAGTGTCCGCCGCTGTAATCCTGGCCAACGCGGGCGTCTTCCTTTTTCACCCGCGGCCGATGACCGCCCAGGGAATCGGGCAGAACGACCGCGATTATCGGGAGAAGATAGAGTTCATCCAAACACAGGTGGAACCGGGTTCGACCATCTTGCTCTCCTACGACAGCTACAAGCATCTGCTCTACTATTTGCCCGAGTATCGCCAGTCGATATGGGTCGACATCTTCGCCGACGCGGGAGGGCAGGTCCGCATACCGGCCGGCGTGAAATCCATTCTGCTAGTCGATGCCAGGCTCGCCGCCATAGATAAGTCGCAGCCACTGACCAGGGAGCTACGGCTGCCTTCGGGTGGCAAGATGTACCTGATTGCGGCAACGGCAGGCCAGACCCTGACAGTGGGTGGCAAGTCCATTGAGATTCATGACTAGCACGGAGAACATACTGGCGAGGTCCAGCCCGAAATGTACAATGATTGGCCAGCCGATTGGCATCATAGCTAGTCCGCTATGGCAAAAACTGACGGCTGACTGCCTTGACATCCAACACAGATGTAGTACACTTCACTCATGGCAACGGTAGGAATGACTGCGGAGGTAGAAACGGCCTCCAACTTTGGACTTGGCCGGCAGCCCATGAACTTGAATCGAATGAAGTTACTCTAGGAGGAAGATGATTGGCTGACAAAAACGCCGGGGATTATGGAAAGCTCCGAAAATCCGAGCCCGAGACGACGGAAGACATGGCCAAATGGCGCGACAGCATTGCCAACCGGGACAGGGTCTATGCCGTAAGTTATCGACTGGCCGTAGATAATGGCAGGTCCCCCGAGGAGGCCAGAGCTTTGGCCCGGGAGTCCTTCCTGAAGAGCTTCGAAAAGCATCCGGAGATGATGTTTGTCGTCGAACTCGAGAAGAAACTGCCCTCCGACTAGGAAGGCGTCGGTGGTCGTCGGAGTAGTCAAGCTGCCACGTCGATCTCGTCCTCCATAATCTCACCGTCGGCGATCCGGAAAGCCCTGACAACCGGCATGTCGCCGTACTGTAGAGACACGATGACGAAGTGACAGCTATCCAGCCAGGCGCGGGCCACTTCGACGTCGGTGGGCGAGGGGTAGGCCTGAGAGTGGGTGTGGGAATGATAGAGAGCCATTATGGTCCAATCGTTATCATCGATCTCGCGCTGGACTCGTAGATTCGCCTTCGGATCAGCCATATAGACCATGGCGCTCTTGACGCTGCTTTCGACTCTGTAGAGCTTCACCGCCCGCCCGTCTATCCCGGCGATGACTCCACCGCATTCGTTGGGAGCCTCCGCCAGGGCGTGGGCGATCATCTCATCAATATACTCCCGCGGTAACTGAATCATATATGCACGAACCTTCTTCCAAATCATTCACGAAGAGGGAGTGTTTGAATCCTGCCCGCCAGGACTGACTTGCGAAGCCACCAGCAATCCGGCGTCGGCGTTAACCGTATTTGAGGCCGGTTACACCGAACAAGGTCTCCGCCTGCTGCACCAGGCTCATCGGCCTGAGAAGATCCGTCTCCCGGGTTCCCGGCGCCGAACCCCTCACGTCTACCCCCCAGTGGCGCCTTCTTCACACAATACCACCGTACAACCCGTGCCCGCCAGGAGATCCGTATACTGACCGACCCTGATTCCCTCAACGTCGGTGTTAGCGTTTAGCATTTAGTTCTCCCCTTTCGGCAAGAACGCCGTCCGCGACTCGTTT
>JAUSEJ010001082.1 GCA_030650265.1 Dehalococcoidia bacterium
AGGGCTCGACGCTCAACAGCCGAGGCCTTCGTAATCGGCTGCAAGAGCACCAAAGACTCTTTCAGCCTGGCCCAGTTCGACCATTTGTAGAGCGGTGTGCCCATCAAAGACCGATAGAGGCGTCGTCAAGAACTGGCGGAATCCCTCCGCTGAGTAAACGGAGAGCCCAAGTTGCGCTATCTCCTGAATCTTCGACAGTCGCTCTAGCAGAGCTCGATTGGTCGGAAGGGCGTTCTTCTCCTCCCACCTTTCAATAGTCTTGGCGCTTACGTCCATGATCCGTCCCATCCGCTCGCGCGAAAGCTGGAGGTCATCTCGCAGCTTGCGGGTGCTCAGCAAAGGCTCGTGAGTGTCCTTAAAAGCCACAAACATTGGAAATTACTCCTCGCTGGGATTATAACTCGTGTCTAGGCATTTGTCTAGACCTTGGTTTCCAATCGGTTTGGCGCCGAGCGCGAGGAGATTGCGATTGGCATCGTCGTCGAGCGTGTATAGGGGCTTTCCCCAGGCCATAACCTCGCGACAAAACTGCTCTGTCTTTCCCTGCGGCTCGGCGTAGGCGACGAAGATGCGCTCGGCAAGGGCGGCCACGAGCCGGTTGCGCACAAGGGCCGTCTCCACCGTGGCCCGCTGCTGCGCTTCGTCGAAGGGTGAGAGGATGAGCAGTCTTTCCTCCGTCAGCGCCTTGTTCAACTCCTTGGACAGCCGCATTCCCTCCACGCTGCGAGCCGGGCACATGATAATCGGCTGCCTCCCCTGTAGAAGCAGCCGCAGACACTCCTTTTCTATCGGCGAGTGAAAACCGCCGACCGCCGCCTGCCCGGCCCAATTATCCTTCACGATGAAGGACCGAGCGAAGTCATAGGCCTGAAGGATCATGTTGCCAGGGCACTTGACCGAGCAAAACAGGGCCAGCTTCTTGCTGCCCAGCAATTCCAGATTGCCCAAGGCAGAAAGAGAGACCGGAGCCTCCTGTCCCAAATAATAGATCAGGGCAACCGGAAAGCGGGGATCGTCCCTGTCTATGCGGATGATGTCCATCGATTTATTCCCTGCCTAGCCCTTGGCCACCCAGCCGCCATCGACAAACAAAGTGTGGCCGGTGACAAAATCGGAGGCCTGGCTGGCGAGGAAGATGGCCGCCGGAATCAGATCCTCGATCGCGCCCAGCCGCCCCAGAGGTATTCTGCCAATCAGCATCGCCTTCCGTTCAGGCGTGATGAGAGCCGCGCGACTGGGGGTCGGGATAGCGGTGGGCGCAAGGGCGTTCACGCGGATCCCATCGGGCGCCCACTCCACGGCAAGAGACTCCGTCAGGTGCGAGACCGCCGCCTTGATGGCAGAATAAGTCGCGGCGCCGGGATAGACGCTCTTGGCGAAGGTGGAACTGAGATTGATTATCTTGCCGTAGCCCTTCTCGCGCATGATTGAGCCGATAATCTGGCTGACGAAGAAGACACCCTTGAGTCCCGTGTCCACCATCCGGTCCCAATCGCTCTCGCCTAGAAGCCAGGCCGGACGGTTGGCCGAGTAGCAGGCGTTGTTAACCAGCACGTCAACCTTGCCGAAGCGTTCAAGGCTGAAGGCCTTGAGGGCGGCGATGCTGGCCAAATTGGTGACATCACAGACGCAGACCTCCGCTCTCCGGCCTATCTTCGCTGCATCGGACTTCACCTCCTGCAGCATGTCCTCCCGCCGGGCGGCGAGGATGAGATCGGCGCCGGCGCTCGCCAGTCCGAGGGCGATCCCCCGCCCGATCCCTTCACTGGCGCCGGTCACCAGCGCCACCCGTCCCGTGAGGTCGAAAAGCTCGCGATAATCCTCCATTTTGCCTACCCTCCATTAGTCAGAAGATAACAAAGTATTTATGTGCATGAGTTCTATTATAGGAAATTCGGCTGACATGTCAATGAATCGACTCTCGCTAAGAATGACCTTGACACGGGCAACCTCTATCGGATAGAATTACCAGCAATAATACATAAATGCTAGGTAATGTATCCATGACTAGTCGGGGGAATCAGTCCCGCCAGTATGGGTTCGATAAAGCGATAGATGTCTTTCGCCAGCATGGCGGCATCCTGCGAACGAAGAGTGCCGTTAGGGCGGGGGTCCATCCGCGAACACTTTATGACATGCGAGATACCGGCGCTCTGGAACAACTCAGTCGCGGCCTGTTTCGACTGGCCGGGTTGCCTCCACTTACCAGTCCTGACCTCGTCTCGGCGACGATCAAGGTGCCCAACGGCGTGATCTGTCTGATCTCCGCGCTCGCCTTCCATCAGCTCACAACAGAGATTCCGCACGAAGTATATGTGGCAATCGAACGCGGATCCGAGCTGCCGCGTCTAGAATATCCCCCGCTACGCGTTTTCTGGTTCTCAGGAAGTGCCTTTACAGAAGGGATTGTGGCTCCCCTGGTAGATGGTATCCCTGTTCGAGTCTACAGTCGTGAGAAGACTCTGGCCGACTGTTTCAAATATCGCAACAAGATCGGGCTTGACACGGCCATTGAAGCCCTTAAGCTATATTGCCAACGTGGAAACACCAACGTCGATGCCCTTATTCGTTTCTCACGTATTTGCCGTGTTGAGAGGATCATCAAGCCATATGTTGAGGCGTTACTGTGAGCAGAAGACCAGTAAGTGATTTGCCTGCTTCCATCCGACAACGTCTGCTAAACAGAGCACACGAAACAAACCGCCCTTTTAACGAACTTCTTCAGTACTTTGCCATGGAACGTTTCCTGTACCGGCTATCTGAATCGCCTCATGCTGCCATGTTCGTTCTCAAAGGAGCCTTGATGTTTACCACATTGACGACCTTGCGTTCTCGCCCTACAATGGACATCGACCTGCTCGGTCGGTTTAGTAATAGCATTGATGGGGTAGTCGACGTGATGAGAGACGTCTGCCTTCAGAACGTAGAACCGGACGGCATGGATTTCGACCCAAATAGCATCGTTGGCGAGAGAATCGCTGAGGCTGCCGACTATGAAGGTGTCAGAGTGCGCCTCCACGGAGCTCTTGGCACCGCCCAGATCTCCATCCGGCTCGACGTCGGGTTTGGTGATGTGGTCTTCCCGTCAGCATGCGCAACAGACTATCCTTCGCTCCTAGATTCTCCATCTCCCCGTCTTAATTGCTACAGTAAAGAAAGTGCGATTGCCGAGAAATTCCATATTATGGTTAGATTAGGCACACTGAACAGCCGCATGAAAGACTACTTCGACATATGGTTCCTGTCAAGGCAATTCGAATTTGACGGGCAGACGCTGGCCACAGCAATCAAGAGAACGTTCGAGAATCGCCGCACTGAAATACCTCCCCGGCCTACTGCATTATCAGTTGGTTTTTCAGAAGATTCCGCCAAGCAGACGCAGTGGCGCGCCTTCATCCGCAAGAACCGTTTGGAGGATACGACGGGCGATCTGCGTCAGGTGGTATTTGCCATCGCCGCCTTTCTCGGGCCACTTGCGGACGCCCTGGCCGAAGGTCGCTCTCCCCCGGGCACATG
>JAUSEJ010000369.1 GCA_030650265.1 Dehalococcoidia bacterium
CACTTGATGTAGCTCTGTTGCCGAAGTCCACCCTCAGGCGGAGTTACTGGAACGTGTAGAGGAACACCTCTCTGTGTGGTCGTTACGGGCAGGACCACTGCCAGGCCAGCCGGACCGCGGTTGAATCCGTTTGTGGAAACCACAACGCCCGGTCTTATCCCAGCCTGCTCGTGCCCTCTGGTTGGACTCAGGTTCACCATCCACACCTCACCTCGCAAAGGATTAGTATCTGTCATGCCTCCTCCGCGACATCTTCATCAGCTAGTTGATCCGCGAGGGCGACATCCCAAGCCTCACGCTCCTCCTGAACTGACCGCCAGCTTTCAGGATTCATTCGCAATACCGCGTAGGCAGTGTTGGTCATTTCGATTATTCGCAGCCTGCGGTAAGACTCCAGCGCCTTCGCAAGTATGTCCTGCATGGGCTCATCCATCTCGCGAGCGAGCTCTTCAAGGATTGATCGGCTCTCTTCTTTGATGCGCACCGTTGTTCCTGCCATTGGTCCACCCTCAACTCTACAAAATGCTCTACCATATGGTACATCAAGTAGTCGCGAAATTCAACTTTCCTTGTCTCTGGCTTACCATCTCAGGTTAGGGTGTCTGGCCGCTTCTACCTCGTCGAGACGGGATACGGGCGTGTTGTGGGGAGCGGTCTTAACAATGTCCGGATTGGACACAGCCTCCCCGGCGATCTGCAACATGGCCTCGGCGAAGGCATCGATAGTCGTCCGGCTCTCCGTCTCCGTGGGCTCGATCATCAGGGCCTCATCGACGATGAGGGGGAAATAGACAGTGGGGGGATGAAAGCCAAAATCAATGAGGCGCTTGGCCATGTCCATCGTCCTGACGCCTCCCTTCTTCTGACGCGAGCCAGAGAGAACGAACTCGTGCATGCAGGCGCGATCGTAGGGCAGATCATAAGCGCCCTTTAGTCGTCCCATCAAGTAGTTGGCATTTAGAACGGCGTTTTCTGAAACCTCCCGCAGCCCATCGGCGCCGAGAGAGCGTATATAGGCATATGCCCTAACGTTTAAGGCGAAATTGCCGTAGAAAGACCGCACCCGCCCGATACTCGACGGGGGCGAGCCAAAGACATAGCCGACTCCATCGGCCGCTCTCGCCACAATTGGACTGGGAAGAAAGGGCGCCAGATGGGCTTTCACGCAGATCGGTCCCGAACCAGGCCCCCCTCCTCCATGAGGTGTGCTGAAGGTCTTGTGCAAATTGAGGTGGATCACGTCGAAGCCAAGGTCGCCATGTTTCACCTGTCCGAGGATGGCGTTCATGTTGGCCCCATCGCCGTAGAGGAGAGCGCCGCTTTCGTGGATGATAGTCGATATCTCGAGGATGTTCGGATCAAACAAGCCCAGGGTGTTCGGGAGGGTTAGCATCACCCCGGCCACCTTGTCAGACATCAGCGCCCGAAGAGCGTCGAGGTCTACGTTTCCCTTCTTGTCCGACTTGACGGTGGCAACCTCGTAACCGCACATTGAGGCCGTTGCCGGATTAGTACCATGAGCGGAATCGGGCACGATGACGATTCGCCGCGCCGTGTCACCCCTGCCATCGTGATAGGCCTTGACGATAAGCATTCCCGCCAGCTCGCCATGGGCGCCGGCGGCAGGTTGCAGGCTCACACCACTCATCCCTGTTATCTCCGCCAAGAAACCCTGCAGCTCGAAAAGAATTTGCAAAGCCCCCTGAACGGTCTCCAATGGCTGGTAAGGGTGAATCGCCGTGAATCCCGACACGCTCGCCACGTCCTCGTTGATCTTGGGGTTGTATTTCATAGTACAACTGCCAAGCGGGTAGAAGCAGACGTCGACGGCGAAGTTCTTCTCGCTCAAACGAACGAAATGCCGGACGATATCGAGTTCGCCGACCTCCGGCAGGTCCAGGCCTGAACGCAGATACTCGGAGGGAGGCAACTCCGCCCCGGGAACATCGAGATCCGCCAAATAGGACGTCCGCCGCCCCGGAGAGCTCAAGTCTTTCAATAATGGCTCAGTCATTCAAATTGCCCCCAAGGCTTCTACCAACTTATCCATCTCCCCCCGCCGGACAAGCTCGGTCGTACACAAGATCATTCCTCTGTCAATGAGATCGCTGGCGTCGTAGCCGCCGATTATCCCCTGTTTCAGAAGAATATCGTTGACTGCGGCTGGCTGGATCGGACAGCGAACGGTGAATTCCTTGAAGAACGGCCTGTTCGACACAAGCTCGAAACCGGGCAGACCCCGAATCCTGGAAGCGAGATAATGCGCCTTGTGATAGCACTGCTCCGCCACGGCGTTAAGTCCGGCCTTGCCCATAGCCGCGAGATACACGGCCGAAGCGAGGGCCACCAGGGCTTCGTTTGTGCAGATGTTGCTGGTAGCTTTCTCTCTTCTTATGTGCTGCTCGCGGGTTTGGAGAGTCATGACGAAGCCTACCCGCCCCTCGTGATCCTTGCTGGCGCCTATAATCCGACCGGGCATTTGCCGCAAATACTTGGCAGCGCAGGTGAAGAGGCCCAAATACGGACCACCGAAATTAAGAGCGTTGCCCAGCGACTGACCTTCCGCTACGGCGATATCTGCTCCCAATTCTCCCGGCGGCTTGAGCATCCCGAGGGATATCGGGTCTACCAGCATCACAAGAAGCGCGCCAACCCCGTGCGCCTCAGCCGCCAGGCCAGAGAGATCTTCGAGGAAGCCAAAGAAGTTCGGCTGCTGCACAATCAGGCAGGCGTCTTCCTTTCCCAGGTCTGCGGCATCCAGGGGCGTTTCACGCACGGTAATGCCTCTGCCGCCGGCATAGGTTCGGAGAACCTCCCGATATTCCGGATGAACGGAACTCGCCACCACCACGGTGTCGCGTCCGGTCACCCGACAGGACATGATCGCGGCCTCGGCCATGGCGGAGGCGCCGTCGTACATGCTCGAGTTGGCCACATCCATCGCCATCAACTCACAAACCATCGACTGGTACTCGTACATGGCCTGCAGCACGCCCTGGCTTACCTCGGCCTGATACGGCGTGTACGACGTGTAGAACTCATTGCGGCGTGTGATATGGCCGACCACGCTGGGGATAAAGTGATTATATGCTCCGGCGCCAAGGAAGGAGACGAAGTGATTGATCGTAGTGTTAAGGTGGGCTATCTCGTTCATCTCCCGCCAGACCTCCAACTCCGACAGGGGACGGGGCAAGTCAAGCGATGGCCGGTGAAGCAACGGCGGGATCTCGGCGAAGAGCTCGTCGAGGGACTCGATGCCGATCGCCTCCATCATCAGGCTGCGATCGCGATCCGTGTTGGCAACATAGCTGCTCATTCCAGTCCGGCCTCGTACTTCTCGGCGCTCAACAATTTGTCGACCTCGCCGCGATCCTTCAGCCTCAAGCGGATCATCCAGCCGCCTTCGTACGGCGATCGATTCACCATTTCGGGATGATCGAGCAACTCGCCGTTCACCTCAACCACCTCGCCGCTCAAGGGCGAAAAAAGCTCCGAGGCCGCTTTGACAGATTCGATGTCGCCCAACTTCCCACCCTGCGTGAGATTCGTCCCAACGGACGGCAACTCGACGAAGACCACGTCCCCCAGCTTATCCTGGGCGTAGTCGGTGATACCAATAACGACCGTATTGTCGGCTATCCGTACCCATTCATGAGATTCAACGTATTTCAAATCAGATGGAACCATGCAAACCACCCCCTACGGCACTATGATAGCCGCACGCCTGGTGTAAGTCAAGAATCAATAGCTCACAGGTTTCTGCTATAATAGTCAGAGGCAAGCGACATAGGAGAAAGCGATGAAACGGGTAGTTGACGCCAATCTGAATCGGGCACGCGAGGGACTGAGGGTGATCGAGGAGGTCTGCCGCTTCATCCTGAACGACGCGGCTCTGTCCGCAAAGCTGAAGCAGCTTCGCCATTCCCTCGGAGCCGCTGCGGGCGATTCCGTGATCGATACCCTGTCATCGCGAACTTCGTCGGGCGACGTGGCTGCCTTCCTAAACCCGGCTTCCGAGCAGTTGCGCGCCGATCTAAGAAGCCTCGTCCTCGCCAACGCCAAGCGGGTCGAGGAGTCTCTCAGGGTCCTCGAGGAGTTCTCGAAGTTACCGGAGTCGGGGATAGGCACCCTGCTGCCGGTGGTAAAAGAGGCGCGGTTTGCGGTCTACGAGGTCGAGAAGACAATAATATCGAGGCTTCTACGCCGGGAGAAGGCTGGCAAGATTGCCGGTCTCTACGTTATCGTCGATAGTGAACTGGTCGGCGAACGCGACGAAACTGGGGTGGCCCAACTGGCAATCGAGGGCGGCGCCACCGTCATTCAGTTGCGCGATAAGCGGGGGGAGAAAGGCCGCATGCTTTGCACGGCCCTCCGACTCAAGGCGATTTGCGACGAGTTGGGAGCGCTCTTGATCGTCAACGACCACGTCGACGTCGCCATCCTTGCCGGATCCGGTGGAGTTCACGTCGGCCAGAAGGATTTGCCTGTGAGCGATGTACGTAAGCTCGTACCCATCGACATGCTGGTTGGCTGTTCGACGGCGACTGTCGACGAAGCCAGGCAGGCTGTGGTCGATGGAGCAGACTACCTCGGCGTGGGAGCGATGTTCCCCACCTCGACCAAGTCGAACACCCGACCCGCCGGGTTGACCGCCATGACATCCATTCGTGAAGCCGTGACGGTACCTCTGGTTGGCATTGGCGGCATCAACGCCGACAACGCGGGCCTCGTCATGCAGGCCGGCGGCGATGCCGTGGCCGTGATAAGCGCGGTGGTCCTCGCCGCCGATATTCGTCTGGCAGCGGAGGGCATTGTTAGGGCGATCGCTGTGGTTTGAAATTGCGGGCGATGTCTGGTGACAGAAGATGCTTTCCCAGCTAAAGCCTCGACGTCCCTCCCTAGGAATTGAACAACACTTAGAACCGTGCATCTAGGAAGCCCTCACCCCAACCCTCTCCTCTCCTTTCGCAGAAGTCAAGCATGCCCCCCGGGGCACCACCAATAATGAAAATTGTCTGGTGATATGCTATTCTTCTCACCAGACAGGCCGGGTGTAGAGGTCGGTTAATCCTTGGTGCTGCGAGCCCGCGCGGAAGTCTGACACTGGGTGTCCCAGGCACCACCAATTGTTGCTCCCGCAAGGGAAGCACGCAGAGTAGATTCTGTTTAACGTCTGGCACCCCTTCCGCTCGACTTAATACAAGGAGGGAGTCATGGAACTCGTTCACACTCATTGTTGCGGACTGGACATCCACAAGAAGAGCATCGCGGCCTGCGTCATCGTGCCGGGGACGAAGGGCCAGATTAGGAAGGAGATTCGCACTTTCGGCACCATGACCGAGGACCTCATCAAGCTCTCGGAGTGGCTCTCGGCCTGTGGAATCACTCACGTGGCTATGGAGAGCACCGGGGAATACTGGAAGCCCATCTACAACATCTTGGAGAACAACTTTCAACTGCTTCTGGTCAATCCCCAGCACATCAAGACTGTGCCGGGACGTAAGACCGACGTCAGGGATTGTGAATGGATCGCCGACCTGTTGCGCCATGGGCTGCTCAGGGCAAGCTTCGTTCCC
>JAUSEJ010001088.1 GCA_030650265.1 Dehalococcoidia bacterium
GAGCATCTGCAAGCGAGAGGCGCCCAGTGCGAGAATCTGCAAGCGGAGCTTGGGATTCAGGTTCTGAATGGCGGCCAGTGTCAAGCCGACCACCACGGGTGCGGCGATCACGCATTGGGCGATCACCATGGCAGTTGGGGAATATAGTAGTCGGAAAACACCGAAGGGGCCGCTACGCCAGAGCAGAATGGTAACTACGAGGCCAACCACAACCGGCGGCATGCCCATGCCGGTGTTGACCAGGCTAATAACGGCCCGGCGGCCAGGAAATTGGGTGAGAGCCAGAGCCGTACCTGCCGGCAAACCGATGAGTAGACAGAGAAAGGTCGCCGACCCGGAGATCTCCAGGGAAAGCAGGGCGACTCGCAGAACCTCCGGGTCACCCTGCACCAATAACCAGAACGCTTGGCTTATACCTTGCCAGATTAGGTCCACCCTGTCATCATCCTTGGTCTGGTTTGCCGGCATCGGCGAAGAAGAGCGCCTGGCCGTATTTGTCTATGCCAAACTTGCTTATCACGTCCTGCGTGGCCTTGCTCAGGACAAAATCAGAAAAAGTTTTGGCGCCAGCGGCGTTGATTTTGTCGGACTTCTTGGGATCTACCTGGATCACATGGTAGATGTTTAGAAGGGCCTGATCCCCTTCGACGAGAATCACCAGTTGGGTGGTCTTCTGCGTAGCCAGATAAGTCGCCCGATCGGCTATTGTACACGCTCCTTTTTCGGCGGCGATGCTCAGGGTTTGTCCCATGCCCTGCCCTGATTCCTGATACCAGGCCTGCCCCTTTACCGTCAAGCCCAGGGTGGTCCAGAGTTTCTTCTCCAGTTGGTCGGTCCCCGAATTGTCGCTCCGGCTGATGAAGGTGGCCTTGGCAGCGGACAGCATCTTCAGAGCATCGGTCGCAACTTTGACGCCCTTGATCTTGGCCGGATCAGCGGCCGGGCCCACGACAATGAAGTCGTTATGCATCACCAACAGGCGATTGATCCCATGGCCATTCGTCATAAATGTCTTCTCCGAGTCGGGGGCGTGGACGAGCATGACGTCGGCTTCGCCCTTCTCTCCCATTGTCATGGCCGCGCCGGAGCCAACGGCGATTGTTTTCACTTTGTAGCCGGACTGCTTCTCGAACAGGGGAATGAGAACGTCAAGCAGGCCAGAATCCTGCGTACTGGTGGTCGTGGCGAGAATGAGGTCCGGGTTCGCTGGCTTGGTCGGGACCGGTGCGGCCGGTGATCCGGAAGCGCAGGCCACTAGAAGGATTGCCATGATGGCTGCTACGACGAGTCCAAGTTGTTTCAAAGTGCGATTGCTCCTTACCTGTATATTAGCCCACGGAAACGGTTCTACCCATTTCGCTGACGTCGTAGCCGCCGAGTTCCTCCACCACTTGCTTGAATTCCCTGTCTTCGACGACCGAGACCAGACACTTGAACAGGGGGCTCTCGTAGTGTCGCAGTGGAACGACGAGGTCATATCGTTCTTTGACCAGGGGTAGGAATTCCAGTCCGAACGATCTCGCTGCCGCAAATATGCCAAGACCGGCATCAGCCGCGCCGCTGGCTACCGCCGCGGCGACGGCGAGGTGAGTTAGCTCCTCCCGGTCGTACCCCTGAATCTGTTCAGGCCGGATCCCCAGCAGCTTGAGCCTGTAATCGAAGAGAACACGGGTGCCCGCCCCTTTCTGCCGGTTGACGAACCGAATACCCTCACGGGCGAGATCTTCCAAGCCGCCAATGCCCCTGGGATTGCCCTTCGGCAGCATCAGTCCTTGCTGACGATGAAAAAGGGTCAGGAGAACAACCTCCTGCCCAGGCAGCAGGCGCTTCACGAAGGGAACGTTATACTCGCCCGTCTCTTCGTCGAGAAGATGGGCGCCGGCCACATGAGCCTCCTCCCGCTGGAGGGCAATGAGGCCACCGAGGCTACCGACGTTGCTGACAGAGAGGGTTACATGGGGATGGCGCCGACGCAGATGGCTGGCCAGAAGGTCGAGGGCGAGGTCGTGGCTACCGGTTAAGATGATCGTGTTCTGCTTCTCGGCGAATTTGGCGATGACGGCACCCGACTCCCCCTTCTCCCGCTCGACGCGCCAGCGGGCCATGTGCAAGGTGAAGGCCGCCTCCATCTCCGGGGGAGAATAGCCGAGGCTGAGAGCCTCGAGCGCGGCTTTGCCCACTATGGTCCACAGCCTTCCCTCCCGCACCGCCCCTAGCATTGCTTTAGCGGCCACCACTGCGACGAAGCTACCACCGCCGCGGTGGGTGGCGATGATCCCCAAACGCTCCAGTTCCGCGTAGGCCTTGGCAACCGTGCCGGGATTGACCTCCAACTGACTGGCCACAGCGCGCACCGTCGGAAGCTGCTGGCCAGGCTGAACCAGGCCCGTGGCCACGCCGCGCTGTATCTGCTCGATTATCTGCGAGTAGATAGGGACATCGCTTTGGAGGTCAACCTTCAGGTTCATGGCGCTCCGAGTTGTATTAGTTGCACTAGCACAACTATACACCCGTTTCGCGATTTGTCAAGGGTAACGGCCTGTTTCTTGGCGGGGTTTCTTTGATGACATCGAGGCATCAAGTTGCAGAGGAATCAAGGTGACAGAAGAGTCGGGGACGTGAGATCGCAACGCTAGATAGCCGAAATGCCGGTCGAAGTTGAGGTGGAATGTATTCCGGTCCAACACCGGCCAGGTAAATACAGTACCCCGCTCGTTACTTCTCAGGTAAGTGTTGGTCGCCTCGGCACTCTGGGATACTGTCAGCTAGACCGGTTCGTCCCCAAAATATACGCCGGTGCTTCGACCGAGACGCACCATCTGGCCATCCACGGACACCAGCTTTAAGTGGTTGACTGCATCATCTAGTGATACGCCGACGATCTGATCGGCTTGCAAGGCAACCATTTGCTTGTAGTCTCCCCGAGCCACAAGGTGGGTGGCGGCCTCGCCAAACCGTGAAGCGAGCACCCGATCATTGGCCGTCGGTGTGCCTCCTCGCTGGATGTACCCCAGGACCGTTACGCGGGCCATCACGCCGGTGCGCTGTGTCAGTTCGCGGCTAACCACCTGGCCGATGCCCCCGAGCCTACCGTCAACCTGGCAGATGGGACCGCAGGTTGTTTGGATTGCTCCCTCGGCGACGGCGATCAGGCTGTAGTTGCTCCCCCTGGCACGTCGCTCGGCAACCATCTTAACCAGGGGTTCCCAACGGAAGGGAATCTCAGGGATAAGGATGGCATCGGCACCGCTCGACAGGCCAGCGTGCAGGGCAATCCAGCCCGCTTCTCGCCCCATTACCTCGCACACCATGATTCGGTGGTGTGCCGCGGCCACGGTGCGCAGGCGATCCAGTGCCTGGCAGG
>JAUSEJ010001103.1 GCA_030650265.1 Dehalococcoidia bacterium
GGCCGTTTCAAGGAACTGGACCCCGGTCTCGTACTGGGAAAGATCGATGTATTGTCCTTTGCCCGTGCGTCGGCGGTAGTCCAGGGCGGCGAGGACCGAGGCCACGGCGAAAGGGGGAACAACGAAATCGGTATATGGCACGCCTGGGAGGCAAGGCGGCCCATCAGGCCAACCCAAAAAGCTATTGAATCCGGTGAGGGCTTGCAGCGTGGCGCCATAACCTGGGTGAAGGCGATGAGGGCCGGTCTGGCCCTGCATAGTCTTGCTAATCATGATCACCGAGGGGTTGAATTCCATGATGTCCTCGTAGGCCAAACCCCATTTCTTCATCGAGCCCGCCGTGAAACTTTCGGCAACAACGTCAGCCCGTGCGATGAGTCGTTTGACGATCTCCATGCCTTTTGGATGCTTCAGATTGAGACTGACGCCGAATTTGTTGGCGTTGTAGTTGGGGTACAAGCCGCCATTGTCGATGGCGATCTCGTTGTCTTTGAAGGGCGGCAGAGTCCGACAGGTTTCCGGGCGAGTGCTAGACTCGATGCGAATCACCTCGGCTCCGTAGTCCGCCAGATACCTCATGGCATAGGGGCCCGCGATAACCCACGATAGGTCTAAGACCTTTAATCCTTCAAGCGCCTTGTTATGCTTCATTCTCTTGCTCACCTGACCGAATCAAATTGAAATCTAGATCACACCATCAGCGTCGAGGACTTCTATCTCTTCCCGGGACATTCCTAGCTCATCGTGCAGGACCGCAATATTGTGCTCGCCGATTAAAGGGGCGCGGCTCTTGATATGCCATGGCGTCTTGGAGAGCTTTACCGGGGCCCCGGGATAGGCAATGGTGTCGCCAAGCCCGGTATGCTCCAAACGCTTAAAGAAGTCCCTGGCCGCCAGTTGCGGGCTATCCACGATACCTCTGGGAGTATTCACTTTGAACCAGAAGACGCGCCGTTTTATGGCCCCGTCGTAAAGCTCGCCGGCGGTATAGCGCATGGCCAGACGTTTTACTGCCTTTTCCATTCGACGCCTTTCCTCGGGCTTGATAAATTTGGAGTCCAGCGTCGTCCAATCTCGCGCCTTTAGTGAGTCATCGATTTCTTCGTCGAGGCCCTCTTCAGCCAGCCATTTGAGCAGGGGCGCAGCAGAAGGTCCACCGATAGATCCGGCGATGTAGCCATCCTTGCAAGGGAATTGCATTTCGGTGTAGCCAACGGGAGGGCCCTGATCCCAGCCATTTGCATGGCGTTGGCGAAGGGAGCGATGCATGTTCCAGAATTGTTGGGTATGATATGTCGCCACGGCCACGCATTCTTGAATCGATACGTCGACTCGCTGCCCTTCTCCGGTCATCTCCCGGGAGTAGTGAGCGATCATCGTTCCAGCGGCGGCTTGGCTCCCGGC
>JAUSEJ010001104.1 GCA_030650265.1 Dehalococcoidia bacterium
GCTGCCAACAACGCTCTGACCCAGACGCTGCGCTCGCTCTTTGCCGTCGCCGAGGCCTACCCCGACCTCAAGGCGAATCAGAACTTCCGCGACCTCCAGGCCCAACTGGCGGAGACCGAAGACAAGGTCGCCTACGCCCGCAACTACTACAACGCAGTGGTCTTGCAGTACAACAGCCGGGTGACGACCCTCCCCGGCGTATTCGTGGCGGGGCCTCTCGGCTTCCAAGAGGCGCAGTTCTTCGCCGGAGACGAAGCGTCGTCGGCAGTGCCCAGCGTAAAGTTCGCTTAGGCGAAGGGGCGACCGGCGGCTGGCTTGGGCCAGAAGGAGTGGGGGTGCTCTCCCGAGACGACTGCTCTGGCCTGCCCAAACCGCGGATGGCTCACCACCGGGCGGGCTGCGGAGAGGCTAGGCGTAACCTCCCGACCATCAAGGATTGGATTCGCAGGGGCACTCTCACGGGAACGAGAGTGGGCAGCCGCCAGGGTGGTGTCTGAGGATAGTGTCGAGCGAATATTGGGCATCCGCAAGGCCCTTGATGATCTCAACGGAGAGGGTCATCCTAGGCATGAGGAGATCGCGGGCTTGACCAGAGAAGCCTCGGTCGAGTAGACCAGCTCAGTCTTGTCTCGGTAGAGGCGAAGTATGACGTAGCCAATTCCCTGTTCAATCAGCTATGCGTTTCCGTCGGCATGCATCACAATGAGCTTATCGTCTATGGAACTCGCCTTAGAAACGCAAACCCCAACGGCCTCAGAGCTCAGCTTGCCGAGTTGGGCTGCTCACCGCCCGTCCAGCCCAACTCCGTCGTAGGGGAGACCCAGATCGCTCCAGAGATCAAGTATTGAGGCGAGCAATAGCTTGTTCCCGCATGTACACTCGTAGCCGTAGTTGTTGACAATATATGTAGGAGGCATAGTCTTGGAGCACTTGTTACACGGGAGTTCGGGCAAATCATCGAAGTAAGCTTGTAAAGACTTCTTACAATTCGTGCAGACTTTTGCAACCGCGCCACCTTGACGGCTCTGAACCAGTTGGTCCGGGGCCTTGCAGCACCGCGAGGGCCACCTGCTGTACAATTCCTGTTTGCTGGTCATTATGGTCTTGCCCTGATCGACCAGTCGCCTGAAACCACCGGCAGGCTTAGACAACCGCCCCTGCAAACTCCTTGGAATGCCATCTAGAATCACCTCATGAGCCGTAGTTGGCACAGTCGCTTGAAATCCTTCTACATCGTACCATGGGTGTCAAGATAGGCGACTTTCTTCTCTACCGCCATCGATTTGTTACGCTGCACCGGTCGAGACTCAAGCTAATGGCGCTGTCAAACGGTGCAAGTGAAAAACGAAAACAAGAACCAATAGCAGTCACGGAAGAAACAACTCCGTTGGGTCGTCAAGAACGCTGGTGGCAATCCAGCAGTTTACACTTCAACTGTGGCAAGCTGAGGGGACATCGACTCCTCCGGGATTCTTTCCCCGCTCGCCTCGACATCCTCCAGGTACAGACGAATGGCGTCCTTGGCGTTCTCCAGCGTCTCTTCCAGGGTATCTCCCTCTGTGATACAGCCTGGAAGGGCTGGCACAGTTGCTGTGTAGCCGCCCTCTTCTGGGTCGGGGATCAGCATAATGGTATAGCGTTTCATGATAACTTCCTCAGAGCAACCGGCGGAATTCCTCCGGCGATAGCTCAGCCTCCTCCAAGATCGCGGCCATTGTCGCCAGCTTGATCGTCTTGCTACGGTGTCGGGGAACTACTACTCTCCCCGGCTTGGAGCCGTGGCGCATAACTACATGCGAGCCAGATTGCCTGGTAACGAACCAGCCGTCACGGGCCAGCACCCTCAGCAACATCTCAGCAGTGGTTCTAGGAAGTCTCTCCGTCATCTTGGAAGCCACCGGCTGTCTTTCTGGCGAGCCAGGCAGCCTGTCTGATTCTTCGCCTCCGGTCCCGCATGGTTCGGTAGAGCTGTTCGACCAACTGCACAAGCCTGTCTCTTCATATTACTACTAACGCCGTTCAACCAGCAACCCCGCTTTGATCCGTACGACCCATCCCATGGCCAAAGCGGTTGAGACACCAAGAAACGGCGTTACCAGTAATGCCCTTGGCTTGCAGTATTTACAGTTAAGTGATAGTATTGCAAGATCAAGGTTGAGTTCTGTGGGAACAATTGGGTGGTCTGAGGTAAGCAATTATGAGAGCCGTTAGTCCCTCAACGATAGAAACGCTCGCAGAGTTGGAGCAAGAAATGGTTGCTGCGCGGCGTGAGCCGGCCGCAGAGGCTATCAGAGATGCCCTTACTGCTCT
>JAUSEJ010000007.1 GCA_030650265.1 Dehalococcoidia bacterium
CAGGGGTCCGCGAGAGATGGTATTGTCAAAGGCATAGCGCATTCGATCGATCCTTGAGACTTTTCGCATGGACTGTGTCTCCCTTCTACACGGATTCGTCGTTTCCCCGGAATATGATTTGCCCATTATACATCTATCGCCCTGCTTGTCTATGCAGATCAGCGGCCACTTTCTCGATTGCAGCGACTCAGCAGCCAATCCCCTCTTGTCGAAGAACAAGAATAGCCGGCCAGGAACGTCGATGTGGCAGGCAGGACGACATCGGAGCGGTCAATCTGGTGGTGGCAACCACGAATCAGCCGAGCAGAAGAGGCAAAGTAGATGAAACCAGAAGGCACATGTCCAATCCTTGATCTCGAGCGACGCCGTTGCCAGTCAGAAGCAGGAGAAGCATTGTGAGATCTGATACAAATGCGAAGTGGAAAATGCTTAGCAAATAGGCTATAATACCTGGCGAATTCAACTCGGAGGGTTTGATCGGTGACAACAAGGGTGAAAGTGAGCCACAAGTTTCAAGTGTCGGTTCCTTCGGCGGCGAGGAAAAGGCTTCACATCGAGAAGGGCGACCATCTTCTGGTCGACATCAGGGATGGCTACATCGTGCTGATGCCGGAGCCGGAGGATTACAGCCACCATCTGCGCGGCCTGCACCGGGAGATATGGGAGAACGTGGAGCCGCAAGACTACGTGCGTGGCGAGCGTGAAGATTGACGGAGATAGAGCTTGTCCTGAGGAATCACCAGGTGGTGGGACTCGACACTTCGCCGTTCATTTACCATCTCGAAGGGTCGTCCCCCTATGCCCAATGCAGCAGTTCTCTGTTTGATGACCTGGCCCGCGGATCGTTTCGCGGTGTCACATCGGTAATAACTCTGATGGAAATATCAGTGAAGCCCCTCCAGATGGCACGGCCAGATATCGCCGATGAGTATGAGGTACTCCTGGTAAACTTCCCCAATCTGTCCATTCTCGATCTCGACAGGGGAACTGTGCGAAAGGCAGCGGAACTCAGGGCCATCCACCGGATACGCGCAGCCGATGCCCTGCAAATAGCAGCCTGCCTTCGCGCCGGCGCCACCGCATTCGTTACGAATGACCGCGCCCTGAAACGGGTCACGGAGTTGGATGTTGTGCTGTTGGAGGACTTTTTCCAAAGCTGACGGTTGGCGCCGCCTCAAACTGCACGAACAATTCAGCTACGAGGGCGAAGCCACTAATGGAGCAGCCCACCGCCGGCTTCGGTGAAGATGGTGCTGTACTGGCCGGCCGTTGCCACCAGAGCCATCTGCTCCGCCGCTGGCATCGGCGAAAACTCCTCTGCGGCTTTGATAACCATGGGCAGAAGCCTTGTATCGCCGGGGCTGGCCAGGGTGGTGACCCCCTGCGATAGGACGAAACGGACGCATCTGGCGATCTGCTCAGGATCGGCAAATGGCCTGTACCAGGTTCCGTGGGTGTGCGCTTCACCGGCCCAGGGGCGTTGAGCCACAGTCTTGATGATGATGATTCCGATGTCTCTGCGTCTCGCCTCCGCCAGCAGAGCGAGAAAATCACGTCTGTAGTCTTCGCGGGCCCAGAGTATGAAATTCAGCGGTAGAAGGACGGTGTCGAAGTCGAACCGTCGCAACGCCTCGAGATGTGTGGAGGGCGCCAGATGACCGTGACCTGTAATACCGAGGAAACGGGTCAATCCCTGGTTCCGGGCCTCGACCAGCGCTTCGATGGCGCCTCCTGGAGCAGAGACCTTGTCCAACTCGGCCAGATCGGTAATGGCGTGAAGCTGGAAGAGATCGAGCCTATCCACGGCGAGACTTTCTAGTGAATGGTTTAGGCTGGCCCACGCCTCCTCCTTGGAACGCTTGGTGGTCTTGCAACCTAGGAATAGCCCTTTGCGATGAGTTGGCAGCCAACGACTTAGTCGCAACTCGGCGTCGCCGTAGGTTGGCGCCACGTCAATATGGTTGATGCCATGAGCCAGCGCAAGTTCTACCGCAGCATCAGCCTGGTCCTGACTGGATCGACCGAAGGTCGCCCCTCCAAGTGTGACTACGGAACTGAAATGACCGGTGCGTCCCAATCTCCGTGTTTCCAACTTGCGACCTCCCTATTTTGAGACTACGGACAGACTATTTCAAGTTTGTGTAAGCGCCATTAGGGCGCCCGATTGGCGCCGGTGGTTACGAAGGGCTTTATATAGCGGCTGCACCCCTTAGAAGTTCCAGCCAGTTGGCGGGCAGGTTGACCTTCTTACTCGTGGGCACGCCCTGCATGTGGTTGCTGATATAGCCTCTTGCCTGATTGCGTCCGGCATCGCCAGACACCACAATTCCTATCAACCCCGGGCGCAAGAACACCGGAATCAGCCGTTCAGGGTCTGCGGATGTACAATACTCCGGGGGCAATAGGCCTTCCTCCACCAGCCGGCAGAGGCTGAAGGCGGTCCCACCCGACTGCCAGCGATAACTTTCTGCCAGTCCAGCAGGCATTTTCGTATTCTCATAAAGGTAGTTCCGGATGTGGTCCTTGGTCCAACCATGACGTGCTACGGCCCTGGCTATACTCGGGCTGAGCACAAGCAGCGGGTTCCACACGCCGTGGTCCATCCCGGTGTGCGCCCAGCCGGCGACGTCCCCTTTGCCCCAGATGTTAACTATTGTCTGCACCAGGTCGGCCGCACTGTCTCCGGCGACATAAATCGGCAGGCTGATAGCCACAAC
>JAUSEJ010000014.1 GCA_030650265.1 Dehalococcoidia bacterium
AGGAGCCAATAGCAATGACAACGCCAAGAGAAGCCCACAAACAGATTCCCGAGTTCCGCTCCGTCGAGGAAGAGGCCGATTTCTGGGAGAGTCACAGTCCCCTGGACTATCCAGACGAATGGACCGAAGCCAAGCAAACAAGGGTTCAAAGACCTTTAGGTCACGTACTGGGTGTCCGCCTGGATGCCAAGACGTTGGACAAGCTGGCCGGCATCGGGCGAAACAAGGGTATCGGCCCCTCGACTTTGGCGCGAATCTGGATTATGGAACGTCTGATGGAGGAACCCGAAGCGGGACAAGAGCTGCCTGCTCGCGACGCGCGCAGGCGCGCAGCGGCGCGTTAGTCCTGGGGTTGAGTGTTGTCGGCGAGTTGGGCGTGCATCGGGGATGGCGCCCGGTCCATGAAGTCGGCCCACACCAAGAGAACGACAACGTGTTGGACCCTGGCTTGGCGTGGTCTAGATCAGCATAACTTTGAGGCCGGGGACGCGTTGGAAATCAGTGTCAGTGGTGACGACGGTCAAGTCTCGCTCGGAAGCCGTAGCCGCAATCAGGCAGTCGATATCTCCAATCAAGCCGGGTCCGTAGGGCGGACGAAGGTGCCGGCGGATATCTGCATAGCGATCGAGAATTGGGTATGTCAAGAAATAGGGGTAGGAGATACCGCTTCACAAAGCGATTGGCGGTGAGGGCGGGCTTTCGTGCCGAATCCGGTCAAGCCCCTTTTCCATTTCAGCCCAGCTAAGCTCGCTCCATGCCCCCGCCAGACTAAGAGCGTCCCGAGTGGCGTCTTGGGGGATGGCTGCGTCTGCCTCAGTCTCCTCCGCGAAATAACGCACCACTTCCCGGCTGTCCTCCTTGAGGATCAGGCCAATAAGAGGCTGATCACTGCGGACCAGCAGACTCGGCACTCGATGTTGGCGACGTTCCGCCATAATAAATTGCCTCCTTCCGGGCATAAGAAAACCGTACCCAGTGAGATTATAGCATGGCTGCAAAATCGCGTTGGACGATGAACGGCGCCGGCACTTTCGTCTATGAGGAACCTCACGTCCTGGCAGCCGACGCCGACTACTTCACACGAGCACGTGTTTTTTGCTCACCTATCATGACTGCTCGGGCAAAGGCGAGACAGGCCTTGACGTCTTCCATAGTCAGCCTGGGGAAAGCGGCGAAGAGGTCTTCTAGATCGGGGTTCTCTTCCAGATGCTGTAGAACCAATTCCACAGGGATTCGAGTCCCCTTGACCACCGGTTTGCCAACCATGATCTCCGGGTCCTCGACGAT
>JAUSEJ010000026.1 GCA_030650265.1 Dehalococcoidia bacterium
TGGGAGGCGTTGGGCTTGGCAGTAAGACCGATTCGAACATACGGCGACGCCGTCCTGCGCGTGAAAGCGAAGCGGGTGGCAAAGTTTGACGGCTCGATCCAGCATTTGATTGATGACATGATCGAAACGATGCGGGCAGCACCGGGCGTTGGGCTTGCCGCCCCGCAAGTAGGAATTTCGCTACGTGTTGTCGTAATTGAGATGCCAGAGGAGGAAGGGGTAATTACCCTGATTAACCCTGAGATCATCAAACGTTTTGGCGAACGCGACATCGACGAGGGCTGTTTGAGCCTCCCTGGCTACATTGGGGCGATCAAAAGATCTGTGCGGGTAGTAGTCAAGGGGCGCGACCGCGAAGGGAAAGAGATGCGATTGAAAGCGGATGGCCTGCTTGCTCAGGCTATTGAGCACGAACTGGACCATCTAGATGGGGTACTCTACATCGATCATTTGGCGAGTCCCGACATGCTCCACAAACTCGAGCCGGTGAAACAGCCGGAGGAGGTTGCCACCGGGATTGGCTGAAACCGAACCGCCATCCCTGTTCCTGTCACCAGACAACGCCTCCGGTCCAAACGCCGCCAGAGGCGTTCTTGTTTCGGCGTTGTCTGCACGAGGGTCGGCAGACCGGTTGCGGCAATTGGCTGCGAGCGGCGTCTTGACGGCGCTGATACCGGAGATAGAGACGCTCAAGGGAGTTGTACAACCGAAAGAGCACTTCTGGGATGTATACGGTCACAGCCTGGAGACGGTGGCGGCCGTGGAGTTTGTCGTCGACAAGGTCTGTCTGGATTGGCCCGAGGCAAACCTAGGAAGCTACCTCTCCGCGTGCGCCGAAAGTGAGATTAGCCGGCTAATTGGGCTCAAGCTTGCCGGGCTATTGCATGATGTCGCCAAACCGCAGACCAAATTCATTGAACCACAGGGAAAGATGCACTTCTTCGGCCATGCGGCGTTGGGAGCAGCGATAGCCTGCAGCGCTCTATCCCGATTGGGTTTCTCCCTCATAGTGCAAGGTATGGTCAGCCTTATGATAGAACACCACCTCAGGCCCGGGTTTTTGACCACCAGGCCCGACTCTCCCTCCGATCGATCCATATACCGCTTCTTCCGGGACACCGCTGGCGTCGGAATCGAGACCCTGCTTCTGAATTTAGCCGATCACAAGGCTATGAGGGGTCCACTTCTTTTGCCGTCCGAATGGCAGGAGCATCTGGACCGGACGCGGGACATCATGAGGAGATATCACCGCGGCCAACTGGCAAAGAAGCCGTCAAAGCTTATCGATGGGCTCGAGCTGATGGCGAAGTTGGGGCTGACGCCATGCCCGCTTGTCGGCAAGCTTCTTTTGGCAATTGAGATGGCGCAGGACAGTGGCGAAGTGTCTAGCAAGGAAGAGGCGATAGCTGTGGCGGAACGCCTGCTGGCCGGTGAAGACTTCAGGTAAGTGCGGCTGTTTATCTTGGATTGCAGTCCCCGGTGAGTTTGCTAGCTACGCATGCTTGAGAACCGTAAGATGGCCAGCGTCCCAGACTATTCCTTTGCCCCTAACTGCAGTTTGAGGCTTCTCTTTCAGGCGGATACTCGGTAGGGTGACGCCTACCAGTCTTCTGATTGACAGTATTCTGATTCAATGGAAAGAGGAGAAGCCCGGGTAAAGCGCGCCCGGTTCGATGTCGACGAACCGGATGCCGTTCAGAAGCTTCTCCTCACGCGTACTGGCATGGTCCCCTAGCCGCGGCCTCACGAAGATGAGGGTGACTATCTAAGGCCAGCTTTGTTTCCAGGGTTCATCGCTACCCATGCCTGGCTGGCAGCAGGAGGGTTGTTCGGCGCCGTGATCAACAGAGCGTTTTCGCTGGCGTGAGCCGTGCCTTGCGCCGAGCGAGGAGGGCAGCCGTTATCGGAATCCTCCCACCCGGCAAATGCGACTGCCTGAGGAAGCATCGCTGCAAGGGCCATGAGAGCTATGATAGATATGCGAATGATCGACTTTTTCATTTTGGGCACCCCTTTTTGATCCTTACCAGAGTGAAAGATTGATTCTTTCTAGCTAAATTATAGGCTATAGCGCAGATCGATCAATAGCCCAATCGCTTACCCATTGGTCAGAGTCAGG
>JAUSEJ010000029.1 GCA_030650265.1 Dehalococcoidia bacterium
TATGTCGCCATAAAGAGCGGAGAAGAAAACCTTGTCAATTTTGAGCATATCTGCATATGCTTCTTCGTCGGCATGGTCGGTGATTCGTACTCGGCCCGCCCGAATTGCGTGTTCGAGGTCGCTGATCAGCATTCGGCTTTCCCATGTTAGCGCAGCTAGGCTTTGCTGACGATTGATGCCAGTCTGCAGCTTCTTGAAGAAATGACCCCGAGTTCATCGTTTGATTGTCCGAAGACGGAAAAGGTTCGGGGATGCAACAATTGCCAACCCTATTCCAGCATGGTCGCAGTATAACACAGCCGAGAAATGGGCACAATCCTTGATGAGGACTTGTCGGTATTGCCAAAACACTGTCTTCCATAGGATAATATGCACAGGAGCAAAAGGATGCTAATTCTCGTTACGGGTGCTACCGGCTATGTCGGAGGCAGGCTTGTGCCTCGCCTGCTCGAAGCAGGATACCGTGTGCGTGTTCTCGTGCGCGATCCCGGTCGACTTCAGGGACGTTCGTGGGCCGGCCAGGTGGAGGTTGCCCAGGGCGATGTCTTGCGACCGGAGACTCTTCCGGCGGCTCTCGCCGGGGTGAATGTGGCCTATTATCTGGTCCATAGCATGGCCATCGCGGGGGACTTTCCCCAGCGCGATCTTGTAGCCGCCCGCCATTTCAGCACTGCGGCCAAAGAGGCAGGAGTGGAGCGGATCATCTATCTTGGCGGTTTGGGTGATCCCAGCACCGGTTTGTCGAAGCACTTGCGCTCTCGCCAGGACACGGGCGCCATTCTACGAGAAGCGGGTGTACCTGTGACAGAATTCCGCGCGGCTGTAATAATAGGGTCTGGCAGCGTGTCCTTCGAAATAATTCGCTATCTAACCGAGCGTTTGCCCATTATTCTCAGTCCTCGCTGGGTCTTTACTCCGGCGCAACCGATTGCCATCCGGGATGTTTTGGCCTATCTGAAAGCAGCGCTTGAGGTGCCGGAGAGCGCCGGGCGAATCGTAGAGATCGGTGGAGCTGGCGTCTTGTCCTATAAAGAGATGATTCTCGGCTACGCTCACGCTCGAAAGCTTCGTCGAATTTTGCTACCTGTGCCGGCGCTTTCCTCGAGCCTCTCGGCGCGCGTATTGCATTGGCTGACCCCGATTCCGCAGAGCATAGCCTTGCCACTCATCGAGGGACTGCGAAACGAGGTGGTTGTGCGTGACAATACTGCCCGTCGCCTGTTTCCCGACATCGTGCCGATGCACTATCTGACTGCCGTACAATTGGCCTTCATCCGCCTGGAGACTGGCAGGGTGGAGACGATTTGGAGTACCGCATTGGCCACAAGCCAGGGCGATAAAGCGCCTGTGATGCTTGCCGAGCAGGAAGGCCTCATGTTGGAGAGCCGGACTATGGTGGTCGAAGCGAGTCCACGGGCCGTTTTTCAGGTCTTTACCGGCCTTGGTGGCGACCGTGGTTGGTTCTATGGGGACTGGATGTGGCATTGGCGAGGCAGATTGGACAGAATAATTGGTGGAGTAGGCTTTCGGCGACGTCGCCGGCATCCTGACGAGATTAGCGTCGGCGAAGCACTTGACTTCTGGCGGGTGGAGGCCGTAGACCCCGACCGGCTGCTGCGCCTACGCGCTGAGATGAGAACGCCCGGGAGGGCCTGGCTGCAATTCGAAGCGCAACCGCTCCCAAATAGCAAGACTTCGTTGACTCAGACGGCCTTTTTCTTCCCTACGGGCCTGAGCGGGCTTCTCTACTGGTACCTGCTTTACCCGGTGCACAAAGTGATATTCTCAGGCCTGATCCAGTCGATTGCCCGAAGGGCGGAATCAGCGTCTAAAACCTAGTGTGCGAGCATAGGTAGTATTTGCAGGTAGCATCACGATGAAAGCGCTTGTCTTCGACGGCGATCTGAAACTAGTGACAGATTATCCCAAACCAGGGCCTGCGCCTGACGAGGCTCTGGTTAGAGTGACCATGGCCGGGATTTGTAACACGGACTTGGAGATCACCAGGGGATACATGGGTTTCAAGGGCGTTCTGGGGCACGAGTTCGTGGGAGTGGTCGAGAAGTCCCCGGGGTCCGCACTGGTTGGCCAACGCGTTGTCGGCGAAATCAACCTCGGCTGTGGCATCTGCTTCTACTGCGCCAGCGGCCTCTCTAATCACTGCCCGAATCGAACCGTTCTCGGCATCCTAAACCGTGACGGCTCTATGGCCGACTATGTCACTCTGCCCATTGAGAATCTCCATCCCGTTCCCGATACAGTAACAGACGAAGAAGCAGTATTCAGCGAACCCCTTGCCGCGGCTTTTGCGATTCCTCAACAGATTGATATCGGTCCAGCCGCTTCTGTCCTTGTTCTGGGAGATGGCAAGCTTGGCCTCCTCGTAGCGCAGGTTCTCGCCAGGCTAAGCCGCAACGTCAAGGCCATAGGCCGGCACCGCGACAAGTTGGCTATTCTTTCCAGGCGTGGCATTGACACCTTTCTTGCTGACGAGGCTCCGCCGGAGCGGGCAGATATAGTGGTAGATTGCACCGGGTCGCCGGCTGGTCTCGAGGCAGCCATGCGGCTGACAAAGCCAAGGGGCATACTTGTTCTCAAGAGCACAGTGGCTACCGGGGCGAGTCTGAATCTTGCTCCGCTTGTCGTCGACGAGATCACACTGGTTGGTTCTCGCTGTGGTCCTTTTGCCCCTGCCTTAGCCGCGCTGGCGGACAGGTCGGTCGACGTCCGTTCCCTGATCTCAAACGTCTTCTCCATTGACGACGGTCTGCGAGCCTTCCAGCAAGCGGCCCAAAAGGGAACGCTAAAGGTTCTCATCACGCTTTAGCTCTTCGGCGGAAAGCCAGATCTTCTCCTTGAGATGACGTCAACTTCACCCATACACTGCTAATCCTAAGTCCGCCTGGTCATAGAATTTGCGCGACCTGGTAGCGCTATGGGCCCGTCTTTAGTCCAGCTAGAGGGGGGTCCGAGTAGAGCGTCGAGGAGGGTCTCCAACGCTTCCGGCCTGGGGCGCAACCTCTATTCCCTATTTTGGCAGGACCACTTTCAGCGAGCGGGGAAGCATTTTGAGGTGCACCGGAGTCTCGCCAATTACGTCGCCATCGGTTTGCACGGGCAGGGGCTTTTCCGAACGCAGAGTTACAGACCTGGCCCTGTACGATTCGACCTCGGGTGATGTTCGGTGGCGACGGAGGGCAAGGGCCAACAGGTGTCGCAGCTTCGTAAAAGTTCCACTTCCCGCAAATATCAGTACCTCGAAAAGACCGTCATCGGGCTCGGCATCGCGCGATAGCTCGAAGACGGCATAGCGCTTGATATTGGACACGACAACCAGTAGGACCCTCCGATTGAACTTCTTGTCGTCCACAATCAGTTCCACTCGCCTCCCCTCAAACTTGAACAGGGTGAGGAAAATCGAAGCAAAGAAGGCCGGGATACCGTAGCGACGCTTGGACTTTGGTTTGACATTGAGCAATACCTGGGCATCGAAACCGACTCCCGCCCAGAGGAGAAAATAGCGATCGCCGCAAGTGCCAACATCGAGTAGCCTGGTCTTGCCAGTGGCCAAAGCCTTGACCGCCTCCAGAGGGCTCGACGGAATGCCCATTTCGCGGGCAAAGACGTTGGTGGTACCCGTGGGGATAACCCCCAAGGCGACGTCTGTCCCGGGAAGTGCCTGGATGATTTCGTTGATCGTGCCGTCGCCACCACAGGCCACTACCAACTGGCAGCCTTCCGCTACCGCCTTGCGGGCCAACTCCGTCCCCTTGTGCCTGGCATCCGTTTCGAAGACGGCTACGTCCCAGTCGAGCCCTCGAAGCAAGTCGATTGCCTTGTGAATATCGGGCCGCCATAAAGCTTGACCGGCCGCAGGGTTGACGATGACGCAGACCTTCACTGTTGCGACCTCAGCTACTCTTTGAGATTGCCTCATTGGGCAGGCTACTCCGGGATGCGCAACCAGTATATCATAATTGCCTGAGCCTCGGCACAAAGATGAGGACCGATAGAGAGAAGATCACGACGACCGTGCCACCGATTATCAAGGAGGCCGGCGCACCCAGCGTGCTGGCAATCGCTCCGGCCTGCAAGTTACCCAGCGGGAGCATGCCGCTAAAAGCAAGCATGTAGAAACCCATCACGCGGCCGCGAAACTCGTTGGGGACGATAGCCTGTACGAGGGTGTTGACCAGGGCAGCATACGTAGCGGAGGTGCCACCCACGACAACAAGGATCAATAATGAGGGGTAAAATCCGGGGCTGACGGCAAAGACTATCAGCTGCACGCCGAAGACCATCGCCATAACGAGCATCAAGAAGCCTTTTCGCCGGAAATCGCCCAGGGCTGCCACCAACAACGCGCCGGCCAAGGAGCCGATCCCGGCAGCGGTAAGCAAATAGCCCAGACCGATCGGGCCGACATTAAGGATGTCTTTAGCGAATATCGGCATGAGAATCTGGTATTGCCAGCCGAAAATGGCGGGTATGGCCTCCATGGCAATTAGGGCGGACAGAGTCCTGTTGTGGATGACGTAAATCAGCCCCTCTTTGAAACTCTGCCAAATAGTCGTCGTGACGATGCCGGAAGGCGTGCTCTGGACGGTGATCAGCATTAGGGCGCCGACCATTACGGCAAAGGCAAGGCCGGAACCGTAAAAGCATCCGGCAGCGCCGACTGAGGCTAGCAGACCGCCGGCGATTGAAGGGCCGAGGATCCTCGTTGACTGGTTAGTTGCAGAATGAAGCGCAATGGCATTCATGAGGCTCCCCCTGCTGACGAGTTGTGGTATGAAGGCCTGTCGGGTTGGACCGAAGAACGCTGCCATCGTGCCAAAGATCAAACCACAGGCGAAGACTTGCCAGACTGCTACCAGTCCAGTAAGGATTAGAGTTGCCAGGCTTACCATGGACAACATGCTGATTACGTAAGTGGCGATGAGAAGCTTACATCGGTCCACTCGATCGGCGATCACTCCGGTTAGCGGCGAGAGCAGGAGTATCGGCAGCGTTATGGAGGTGCCGATTGCTCCGAGGAGGAAAGGGCTGTTGGTGAGATCGTAGACGAGCCAGCCCTGAGTCATCGTCACTATCCCGGCAGCGGATTGGGAGAAGAAATGGCCAAACATTAACAGAAGGAAGTTTCGATGCCGTAGGGATCGGAACATCCCGGTTGGTTCCGTCCGCTGGATGGCTGACTCTGAGACGGTGTTGCTCGCTTTGGGTTCCACCATGAACATGAACCTCAATCCTGGCCGGAGGGGTAGCGGTCGGGTTCAGTCAAGCCTGCGAACTCCCTGCGACAGGAATGCCAAAGACACTGCCGAGAGCAATACTACGCCGCCACTCAAGGTCACGGCTAAACTGGCGCCGGCAATGCTGGCAATGCCCCCAATCAAGAGGCTACCGATCGGCATCAAGCCAAAAGTCAACATCATGACGCTCATTACCCGTCCCCGGAGCTCGTTAGGTACCACCATTTGGATAATAGTGTTGTTCATCGACATGGCCGTTACGCTGACAGCGCCGATGAGAAACTGCATTACCAGGGCGACGGTGAAAGAGGGCGAAATAGCGAAGAGGATGAGGCCGGCGCCGAGGCCGGCGCCACTGGCAAACATGACAAAGCCCTTCCGTCGTACGTTGCCCAGTGAGGCAATTGCCAGGGAACAGCATAGGGCGCCGCCACCCGCCGCGGCCATAAGAAAGCCGAGTCCTTCTGCTCCTACAAAATACACGTCGCGCGCAAATACCGGCAAGATCAGTTGATAGGAAAGCCCGAAGATGACGACAATAGCCCCAAAGGACAGCGAGATCAGCACCAATTCGTTCTTTCGGATATACCGGAGACCCTCTGCAATATTCGACCAAACGCTCTGTCCGTTGGGCTGACCGACTGCTCCTCTGGAGGGTATGAGTAGGAGAGTAAACACGATCACGATACCGGTGGCGCCGCTTAGAAAGTAAGCCCCGGCTACTCCCGCGCTGGCAATCAACAAGCCGCCAAGAGAGGGACCGATCACGCGCGTGAGATTCAAGCCCGCCGAATTGAGGGCTATAGCGTTTACTAACTCGCGCCGTTGGACAAGATCTGACATATATGCCTGTCGTGCTGGCATGACAAAGGCTGCTAGACCTCCGATGATGGCGGACAGACCGATGAGGTGCCAAATTTCGATGGCCCCAGTCGCGGCAAGATAGCCGATGCCCAGGGCGGGCAAGGCCATCAGGCCCTGAGCTACCACAAGGAGATTTCGCCGGTCCAGGCGATCGGCAACTACACCGCCAAACAATGACAGGAAGAGTATGGGCGCCGACGAAATCGCTCCGACAAGGCCCAGGTAGAATGGGCTATCGGTCAGGTCCAGTACCAGCCAGCCCTGAGCTACCTGCTGCATTTGCATGCCCAAAAAAGAAGCCATGCCCCCAATCCAGTAAAAAAGAAAATCGCGGTTACGCAGGGAGGCGAATGGGACGCCGCTACGGTCATGCTGAGCCTGTTCATTATCAACCACATTATCAACCACATTCGCCACTGGTCGAATTATCCTTTCAACGCTCTTAGACAACACAGACATTTCAGCCGGGACAAGGAGGATGTGAACTCAGCCACTGATAGACCAGGAGTAACCTGTCCTCGATAGGCCCTGAGAGGAGATTAGAAAAGGCCGGCGGCATTTCTGGGGGAGTCCTTCACCGGGCGTCTGTCCCGGTCTGTTCCAACTCGCTCAGAGTGCCACGAAAACGGGTCAGCTTCTGCTCTAATCGAAACTTCATCTCGCTCAGTTGCTCAACCTTCTGGTTGACAAGATTCGCCTGCATCTCAGCCACTTCGATCGACTTCTTGAGCTTAGCAATTCGCTGTTCCGGGGATATCCCTCCCTGCTTTCGCTCGGCCCTGAGTTGCTCGAGTGTCTCTTCGGCATCGACCATGTCCTTGATTTCTGCCAGGGAAAAGCCAAGAAGGCCGATCAACTGCCGGATGTGCTTGATCCGCTGGACATCATCTTCGGTGTACAGGCGGAACCCGCCCTCCATGCGACTCGGAGGTTTGAGCAACCCCTTCTCTTCGTAATACCGCAACGTGCGATGGGTCAGTCCCGTGCTCTCGGCAACTTCTCCAATCTGCATATACCCCTTCTCAGATTCCAACTGACACCCTCCTGATCCGAAGAATGGCAAGTGCTATGATAGCACAGGCTTCCGTTAACGTCAAGGTTATGTACTCATAGTTGCCGCAACCTCGGCACGAAGATCATTACTCCTATCGAGAAGATTACCACAATAGTCCCGCCGATTGCCAGGGTGGCTGGCGCGCCCAGGTTGCTCGCAAGCACTCCCGCTTGGAAGCTACCCAGTGGCATCATGCCGTTGAGGGCGAGCATATAGAAGCCCATCATCCGGCCGCGCAGCTCGTCAGGGACGATGACCTGGATGAGAGTATTGGTCATGGCAGCGTACATGGAGGACGAGAAGCCCACGAAGATCAGTATGATCAGCGAAGATTGAAACCAGGGGCTGAGGGCAAAGAGAATCAGCGAAATTCCGAACACGATGGCAGCCACAAGCAGAAGAGCTCCCTTTCGCTGGTAATTGCCAAGCGCTGCGAGAGACAATGAACCGATGAGTGCGCCAACTCCCACGGCAGATCCGAGAAGGCCAAGGCCCGCGGCGCCAACGTTGAGGATATCCTGGGCGAAGATTGGCAGGAGCGTCTGGTATTGCCAGCCGAAGATGGCGGGAATAGCCTCCATGGCTACGAGCGCAAACATAGTTCTGTTCCCAGCGATGTAAGACAGTCCTTCCTTAAAGTTCTGCCAGATTGTCGCGCTGGAATCGCCTGCCGGCATGCTACTGACGCTGATCAGGAGAAGGGGGATGATGATGGCCGCATAGGTGAGGCCGGCAAAATAAAAGCATCCGGCAAGTCCGACAAAAACTATGAGGTTCCCGGCGATGGCGGGAGCGATTATCCGGCTTACCTGATTGGTGGCAGAGCTTAGGGCGATGGCGTTCATGAGATTCTCTCTGTCAACGAGCTGGGTCACGAACGCCTGGCGCGCGGGAGAGTATAGGGACTGCATGGTGCCGTAGACAAGGGAAAAAGCGAAGATGTGCCAAACTTCGACCCGTTTTGTCAGGATGAGACTGGCCAGAACGACCATTGCTGTCATGCCAATCGACTGCGTAACCATAAGAAGCTTCTTTCGATTGACACGGTCGACAATCACTCCTGACAATGGTGATAGAACAAGTATCGGCAGTGCCGTAACGGCGCCGACCAGGCCAAGAAGAAAAGCGTCGTGAGTAAGGTCGTAAACCAGCCAGCCCTGAGCTACCTGTCTGATGTGCATGCCACTGTTGGCAAAGAACATCCCAGATATGAACAGGCGGAAATCCCGATACTGCAAAGCGCTGAACATCCCACCGGCTTTCGGGGGGTGGATGCCTATTGCCTCAGGTTCGCCATTTGCTGTCTCTATGCCCATGTTGAAATATCGAAACCTCTTTCGAAATCGTTCAGATCGCTGCTAGAGTTCTAATTTGCGAATGCGGGGCAGCTTGATCAGCGCCAAGAAGGCCATCAGAAAGATGCATACCCCCAAGAACTGCGACGCCACAGGCGCTCCCGCGAAGCCTGCTATGGCCCCCGCCGTCAGGCTTCCCAGAGGGGCGAGGCCACGATCCAACATGTAGATCGACATCACCCTGCCCCTGAGTGCGTCCGGGACGATCATCTGAAGAATCGTGTTGTTAGTGGTATTATAAGTGGAAATGCTTCCTCCTAAACCGGCCAACAAGAACAGGGAGAGGGGAAGCCAGTTAGAGAACCCGAGGGCAATGAACGAGGCGCCCAGGGTTAGACCCAAGCCAAGCATCAGGATTCCTTTTCGGCGATAGTTGCCGAGCGACGCCAGTGCGAGGGTACCGATTAGTGCCCCAACGCCGGGCGCCGAGGCAAGTAGTCCGAATCCTTCCGGTCCCATGGCAAAAACGTCTTTGGCGAATATGGGTAAGAGCGTGGCGTACTGCTGCGCGAAAACCTGAGGGATCAGAGCCATGACCATGATAGGCAGCACTAGCTCATGATGGCGCACATATCGAAGGCCCTCCACCAAATTGCTGGTGATCGAGGTGCCTCTCGACTTGCCAGGACCTGGCGGTATGTTTATTCTGCTAGTTGTGTATATCACAAACAAATAGGCTAAGGCTTCAACGAAGAAATTGCCCCCTGCTCCTATGAAAACGATTAACACCCCACCGATTGTGGGACCAATGATCCGGGAAATATTGAATGCGGTGGAGCTGAGAGCCAGGGCGTTCGTCAATGCTTTGCCCGGGACAAGAGATGGGACTATGGCTTGGCGAACGGGCTGACTGAAGGACCAGGCTGTGCCGGCGAAAAAGGTAAAGGCGAAGAGGTGCCAAATCTGCACCAAATCAGAGACGATGAGAAAACCGAGAACCGCGCTCAAGCCCATCAAGAGAGCCTGGCAGCCAATTAGCAGTTTCTTGGTGTTGAATCGATCGGCGGCCACTCCGCCGAAGGGGCCGAAGACCAGAAAAGGGATTGCCCGCAGCCCGTTTAACAATCCGACAAGCAACGCCGAACCAGTCAAGTCGTATACCAGCCAGCTTAGGGTGACTTGCTCGATCCATTGACCAGCGCTGGTGGAGAGAATGCCTACCCATAGATAGCGGTAATCTCGGTAAGCAAGAGAGCTGAAAGGGCTA
>JAUSEJ010000041.1 GCA_030650265.1 Dehalococcoidia bacterium
CGCCGTGGCCGTGTGTGTTGATGACCATGCCGACTTCCCCGGGATCGATGCCATCGTTCTGCAAGGAAGACAGTAGCGCTTCCAACCCCGGTTCCTGCCTGACGCTAACAATCGTCCTGCCATTTGAGACGGGTACCGGCACGGTGAAATGCCCTGGATCGACGAGCGCATAGCGAACACCGCCATCGACCATGTATTTCAACGCGTAGCTGTTGCAGTTGTTCCCCTGGCCTTGCCAGGTGTAGCAGAAGACATTATCCGTGAGTTGCATTTCGTTTCCCCCACAACTATTTTGCTCATACAACCGGTTTCCGACCGGATTCCGTGGTTTGAAGGGCCAAGACCGAGTCGGTCTGAGACTTAAAGACCGAGACACAAGGCCTTGAAAAATCGACGCGACTTGCTTATTATAGCGTAGATAGGAGGTTCTGTTAAATGGAATCGGGAAAGATCAAGACCGCATTGGAGATCGCCCTCGAGAGGGCCGACCGCCTCGGCGCTGCTTCGACAGAGGAACTGCGGCGACAGGAGGAGGAGAAACACAGACTCATCGGTAAAGGACTGGCAGAAAGATATCTCGTCGGGCTGCCCCTACGAGAGGTGGAGGAGCAAATTAAAAAAATATCTGGCGCCGCCATGGCAAAAGGAAGTTTTCTGGAGACTCTAGGCGATGCCATCGGTCCGGTCGATAGCGCCAGGGAGCAGAGCCTGCTTAACGCCATTCTCTTTTTTGCCGCCTCGGAATCGGTGCAGTCTCTCGTCAATGAAATCACCCAACTACAGCGCCTCAACTTCAGCAGTGAGGAGCGAGACCTTCGGGCGCGCCGGGAAGAGCTCGCAGGGGAGGCTACCGCTTTGTACGAGACCTGGGGTATTGCCGGCTCAGCCGTGATGGTAAACATCGACGTTAACGAGGGCTGGCTTCGCGCTCAAGCCGATCTTGAGGCAGCCGCAGAGGACCGCCTGACGCCTCTGAGGCTGCGCCTGAAGCTCGCTATTGCCAGTCTGTAAGTGGCAAACTACCGGCAAATTTGGCGGCACCATGCCGCAGGCTTTTCCCGTTATTCGCGGCGAATTATCAGTTCATCCTTCATCGTCTGGATCTCGTCCGGGGAGTAGCCGAGGCTCTTCAGCACTTCATCGGTGTGCTCGCCATGGCCAGGCGCCGGGTGGAAGGGATTGCCGGGCGTTTTGCTGAGGCTTACCGGCAGGCCAACCATCTTGATCGGCCCGTAGGTTGGATGATCGTAGTCGACGATGTAGTCGTTTTCCAGGGCCTGGGGGAAACTGGCAAGGTCCATGTAGCTATTAACAGGGGCGCAGATCAGGTCGAACTCGCCTAGAGTATGTAGCCAGTCTTCGGACGGACGCGTGGCGAATATCTCGTCGAGAATGGCGATTAGCTCAGCGCCGTTTCTTATACAGTTGACTGCAGTGCTGAACCGTTGATCGTCGATCAGATCGTCGCGCCCGATAGCAGCGCACATCGCCGGCCATGATCGTTCAAATTGAAGCATCGCCACGGCTATCCATCTGCCGTCGCCGCAGCGATAGGTGGTCCAAAAGGGGCTGGCCATGGTGCGTGACCTTCGGGGCTGATTGCGGCCGCGGAAAAGCGATGCCGTAATGTTGAAGGACTGCAGAGCCAACTGAGTGCCAAAAAGTGACACGTCGATCTCCTGGCCGGCGCCGGTGCGCTCTCGATGAAAGAGGGCGACCATCACGCCATAGGCGAGGACCATGCCGCCTACCTGATCGGCAATCGGAATGCCGGCCGGCGTTGGCGGGTCGCCGGGATTGCCGGTTACGCTCATAACGCCGGCCATTCCCTGCACGGCGAGATCCAGCGCTGGCCTCGCGCTCCAAGGCCCTTTGGGGCCAAACCCCGAAGCTGAGGCGTAAATGAGTCGCGGGTTGATGGCGGAAAGGTCGGCGTAACTCAGGCCCAGCCTGGTCATTGCCCCGTGGCGAAAGTTCTGGACGACCACGTCGGCGGTGCTCACCAGTTTTAATATTACTTCCTTGCCTCTGGGATGCTTCAGGTCGACAGCGATAGCCTTCTTCCCCCGATTATGCTGGAGAAAGTAGGCGTTTTTTCCTTCATAGACGTTATAGTAACGGCCAAAGTCTCCCGCCAATGGTTCCTCGACCTTTATCACGTCGGCGCCCAGATCGGCAAGCATCGTCGTCGAAAAGGGGCCTTGCTGTCCGACTGTGAAGTCGAGCACTCTCACACCTTCAAGGGCTTGCACCACGATCTACCTCCTAGTCCCGGTCATTCCTCGTTGGCCTTTGGTCAACGGATTAATTCGTAGATAAACACAGGCTCCTTCTCCTTCTCGGATTCAGTCGCCGGTTGCTCCGGTTCAACAGCGGGCGCTTCGTCGCCTTTCCTGACCCTTCCTTCCTGAATCAGCTTGAGAAGGTGCCCCTTGACGTTGTGTTCCGCCGCCTTGTGCAGCTTTGCATCAACATCGATGTATATGGCCTGCACGAGCTCCCATGGTGTCCTATTACTGAAAGTCAGGAGGGCGACGATCTGCTCTTCCCGCTTGTTGCGGTGGTCGATGATTTCCCTGATCTTCTTCCTGGCGTCAGGGACCACGGGACCGTGGCCGGGGCAGATGATTCTTGCCTCGTAATCCAGCAGCCTGTGAAGTGATTCCATGTATTGAACCATGTCGCCATCGACCATCACTGTGCCGGTTCCTAAGATCGTATCGCCGGTAAAGAGAATACCACTCTCCTGCACGAACAGACAGAGATCGCCCGGGCTGTGTCCTGGCGTATTGATCACCTCGACCTTGACCCCGTCTACGTGAAATTGGCTGCGATGATCAAGCAGTATATCGACCTTAAGTGAATCGGACTCTTTCTCCAGGGCGGCAGCGTTGGCAGCGTGTACAGCTATCCTGGCCCCTGTAGCCTCTTTCAAGGCCCCGGCGCCGCCGAAGTGGTCTTTGTGGACGTGAGTGATGACGATCCAGGCGAGTTTGGCAGAAACAGCCTCGAGAGCGTCGAAGATCAACTTGTTCGAGGCCTCTTCGCCCAGACCGCTGTCGATGAGCAGGGCGTCCTTCTCCCCTATGAGGTAGACATTGGTGCTGGTCAGGCGCATTATATGATTATCTTCGGGGATGGCGATTAGGCGCACCTTCGGAGCAACCTGCATGTTAACCTCCTCGAGAGAATATGCTATAATCATCCGGCCACGGTAGTATATCTAATACAAAGGGGATGTCAAGATACCGCCATGTCGAAGAGCAAACTATCTTCCGGGCTCACTGCGCTGCGATGGATAATCTTCGCAATTGTCGGCGTGGTCGTCATTCGCTACGGCGGCGAGCTCTTCTTCTATTTTCCCGGCGTAATAGCCAAGAGGATTTCCCTCTCTCTGACCGGGAGCAG
>JAUSEJ010000049.1 GCA_030650265.1 Dehalococcoidia bacterium
GTGCGCGTCAAATTTCCGCGCTGACGCCGTACCCCGGCGTGGGCGGCATCGAGCTACTATTGGCTGCCTGTCGCGGAAATCTGACGCGCACTCCCAATCTCCAATTGGCAGCATGGGCATTTAGGCGACTGTTCCTACACCTGAGACAGCCGGGACACTTGTTGTGACGTAGAATCTGGACAGCCAAACTGCCAAGGTGTAAAATAGCGGCAAGATCGGAACGGTTTCGACCATTAGCTAGATTCGCCTCAATCTGTTTCAGCCAGCGCGATTCGAGATCGACGCAGAGGGTATACAGGATGAACCACAGTATTCATAATTCCATCGCAAACTTCATCTGGGGAATTGCCGATGATGTTTTGCGGGATATCTATGTGCGCGGCAAGTACCGCGACGTGATCCTTCCCATGACCGTCATACGGCGGCTGGATGCCCTTCTTGAGCCAACCAAAGAAGCTGTGCTGAGTATGAAGAAGTACCTTGATGAGGCAGGCATTGCCAGCCAGGACATGGCGCTCTGCAACGCTTCCGGTCAGGCTTTTTACAATTCCTCTCCTTTCACGCTGCGAGACCTGCGAGCCCGGGCAAAGCAACAACAGCTTAAAGCGGACTTCGAGGCCTATCTTGACGGCTTCTCGGCAAACGTCCGGGAGATATTGGACAAATTCAAGTTTCGCAACCAGATCCCGACCATCGTCGAAGCCGACATTCTGGGGCACCTGATCGAGAAGTTCATGGATGCCACCATCAACCTCAGCCCCAGGCCCGTCCTCGATGTCGAGGGCAACGAACGACTGCCGGGCCTCGATAATCACGCCATGGGCACCATTTTCGAGGAGCTAATCCGGCGATTCAATGAGGAGAACAATGAGGAGGCCGGTGAGCACTTCACCCCTCGGGACGTAATTAGACTGATGGCGGACCTGATCTTCCTGCCGGTCGCCGACAAGATCGAGTCTGGAACCTACCTGGTATACGATGGCGCCAGCGGGACCGGCGGCATGTTGACGGTAGCCGAAGAACGCCTCACCGAACTGGCCAGGAAACAAGGCAAGGACGTATCTATTCACCTCTTCGGCCAGGAGATCAATCCGGAAACCTTCGCCATCACCAGGGCCGACCTCCTCATCAAAGGCGAAGGAGCGGAGGCAGACAACATTTATTTCGGCTCCACCCTTTCCTCCGATGCTTACCCATCGCAGGAGTTCGACTTCATGCTCTCCAATCCGCCTTACGGCAAGAGCTGGAAGACCGATCTCGAACGCCTGGGTGGTAAGGGAGAGATCAAGGACCCGCGCTTCGTCATTGAGCATGCGGGCGACCCGGAATACTCGCTGATCCCCCGTTCAAGCGATGGCCAGCTTCTATTTCTGGTGAACATGCTTGCCAAGATGAAGAACGGGACCAGGCCGGGCAGCCGGATTGCCGAGGTCCACAATGGCTCATCCCTCTTCACAGGCGACGCCGGCCAGGGAGAGAGCAACATCCGCCGTTGGATCATCGAGAACGACTGGCTGGAAGCCATCATCGCCCTCCCGGAGAACATATTCTACAACACAGGCATCGCGACTTATATCTGGGTACTCACCAATCGCAAGGCCGAGGGCCGGCGCGGCAAGATCCAGCTCATCGACGCGACCCGGTGGTTCAAGCCGCTGCGCAAGAATCTCGGCAAGAAGAATTGTGAATTGTCCGAGGAGGACATC
>JAUSEJ010000051.1 GCA_030650265.1 Dehalococcoidia bacterium
GTTGGACAAGAAGGTGGACAGGCTCTATTCCATAGTTGGCCAGCCGCCTGATTTGAGTAATCTGCCAGCCGGGTGTACCTTCGCTCCTCGCTGTCACCAGGCTCAAGACCGTTGCGAGGAGGAATATCCGCCCGTGGTCCACCTCTCCGATAGGCACCAAGTTCGCTGCTGGCGGCTAGCTAGAACAGAGGTGGTCAGTGTCTAAGACGCTTCTCGAAGCACGAGATGTGAAGAAGCACTTTCCGGTTAATAAAGGGATCATCCTAACGAAGCAAATCGGAGCCGTGAAAGCTGTGGATGGCGTTAATTTTTCCATCTCTCAGGGAGAGACTTTTGGCCTGGTTGGCGAATCGGGGTGTGGAAAGACTACCTTGTCCAGGCTCGTCTTACTTGACGAGGAGCTTTCTTCGGGCTCCATCTTCTTTGAGGGTAAGGATACCCAGCAATTGTCTGGAGGGGAATTGAAGCGATACCGAGCGGCAGTGCAGGCTGTCTTTCAGGACCCCTACAGCTCCCTGAACCCGCGAATGCGAATAGGTAACTTCGTCAGCGAGCCAATAGTGATACACAAGACTCTAAGTGGTAAGGCGATAACGGACAGAGTAGCCGAGCTGTTGCAGGTAGTAGGTCTGCGCCCTGAGAGCGCCGAGCTGTACCCGCACGAGTTCAGCGGAGGCCAGAGACAGCGGATTGCCATTGCCAGGGCGATCGCCCTTAACCCAAGTTTGGTTGTTCTCGATGAACCGGTATCATCGTTAGATGTCTCTATTCGTGCGCAGATCATGAATCTGCTCCGCGACATTCAGCAGGAATTTGGTCTTACCTACCTCCTCATCGCTCACGACTTGGCGGTGGTCAAGCATATGAGCAACAGGATTGGGGTCATGTATCTAGGCAAACTGGTGGAAACCGCCGAGAACGAGGAGCTTTATCGAAATCCTCTGCATCCGTATACCGAAGCTCTGCTTTCTGCTGCTCTTCCTTCGCACCCGGATCACCAACGGAAGGAGATCATTCTGCATGGTGAAGTGCCAAGTCCGCTCAATCCGCCCCCGGGCTGCCGGTTCCACACGCGATGTATGCATGCCAAACCGATATGCTTTCAAAAGGAGCCCATATTAACCGGGACCGCCGAGCATCAAGTGGCCTGTCATCTCCATAGTTAGGCCAGAAACGCATCAGTATTAACCGAGGGACTGGCTCGTTATCCTCTGGTAGGCTTCACGATACTTCTCGGTGGTCTTCTCGACCACGTCGTCGGGCAGGCGAGGACCGGGGGGCTCCTTGTCCCAGCCGCTGGCAGATAGCCAGTCGCGGACGAATTGCTTGTCGAAGCTGGGCTGGGAGCGTCCCACCTGATAGCCTTCGGCGTCCCAGAACCGGCTGCTGTCGGGGGTGAGAAGCTCATCGATAAGGATGACCTCGCCATCTATCAAGCCGAACTCCATCTTGGTGTCGGCGATGATGATTCCCTTCTGGCGAGCGTAGTTGTCGGCGAAGCTATAGACGGAGAGGGTTATCTCCATCAGCTTGTCGGTTAGCGGCCCACCGACCAGTTCTTTCATGCGGGCGATGGAGATGTTTTCGTCGTGTCCGGTGTCGGCTTTGGCGGCGGGTGTGAAGATGGGCTCCGGCAGCTTCTCGCTCTCCTGCAGTCCCGTTGGCATGGCCTCTCCACAAACGGTTCCCCGTTCGGCGTACTCGGACCAGGCCGATCCTGCCAGGTAGCCGCGGACCACGCACTCGATGTCGATTCGCTCCGCCTTGCGCACCAGCATCGAACGACCGGACAGGTCGGCGGAGATTTTGGCCAGGGAAGGACCGAAATGCGCCGCCACCGCCGCGTCGATCTCTTTGTTGCCAACGCCCACGATGCCGAGAAGGTGATTGGAAACGAGATGTCTGGTCCGGCCAAACCAGAATTCGGAAAGAAGTGTCAGCACCCTCCCCTTGTCCGGGATGCCGTCCGGCAGGACCACGTCAAAAGCCGAGAGACGGTCGGTGGCGATCATTAGTAGCCGGTCGCCCATGGCGTAAGTGTCTCTGACTTTCCCTTTGAAGCTGAGTCCGGGCAAATCGGTGGTTAGCAGAACAGTCATTGAGCGTATTGTCTCCCTTCCTTGAAGATCCGGCCGCCTGAGTGCGCCCTCACCCTAACCCTCTCCCAGAGGGAGAGGGAACAGGACG
>JAUSEJ010000059.1 GCA_030650265.1 Dehalococcoidia bacterium
GGGCATTCGGGCGACTTCCGATCAGATGGATCGATCCGATCCGTCCACTAAACTATCGCTCTCCTGCCCTTAAGCCAAAGTCTCGTTGATGATGGCGATCGCCGCCAGGATATCCGTTCTGTCAATGCCATTGTGGGTCACAAAGCGCAGGTTGTTTTTCCCCATGATTGAGGCCTTGACGCCGGCGGCTGCAAGCTTGGTCTGCAAATCAACGGCCGAGCCTTCAACCACCTCTGCAATGATAATATTAGTCGACACCTGCTCGGGGTCAACCTGTATGCTCGCGATTCCCTGTATTCCTTCCGCCAGACGCCTGGCGTTGGCATGGTCCTCAGCCAAACGATCGATCATCTTTTCAAGTCCAACTATCCCGGCCGCCGCAATAATGCCTGCCTGCCGCATTCCACCGCCAAGCATTTTGCGCAGTCGTCTCGCCCTCGCAATGAAGGCTTCGCTGCCGCAAAGGACCGAGCCGACCGGCGCGGACAAGCCTTTTGACAGGCAAAAGCCCACCGACTCTACTCCCTTCGTCAGTTCCTTAACGTCGACTCCCAGGGCGACGGCAGCGTTGAAGATGCGTGCTCCATCGAGGTGAAGAGGAATAGCGTATCGACGGGCCAAATCGACCACGGAGGCAGTATACTCCGGGGTCAACGCGTCTCCGCCACAGCGATTGTGGGTGTTCTCGAGACAGATGAGCGCCGTTCGAGGAAAGTGAATGTTAGGCTCCCTGATGGCCTCCTCGATAGCCAATAAGTTCATGGTGCCATCCGGCTCATTCGGCACAGCCCGATGGTGGACACCTCCCAGCCCGGCTGATCCGCCCGCCTCGTAGAGGAGAATATGCGCCTCCGTGCCTACGATGAACTCGTCGCCCCGCTGACAATGGGACAGTACGGCGATGAGGTTGCTCATGGTGCCACTGACTGCCAGAAGGCCCGCTTCTTTACCAAGCCTCTCCGCTGCCATCGTTTCCAGACGGTTGACCGTTGAATCCTCCCCCATTACATCATCACCAAGCTCCGCCTCGAAGATGGCCTGTCGCATCTCAAGCGTCGGCAGCGTCACGGTATCGCTTCTTAGGTCGATTGGCTTCACTATCAAGCCCCCTTTGTATCGATTCGCATGTCCTCGTGCTGCTAATCGATTGTAGCACTTCTGATACCCGAATTCCAACGCCCGAGCTACAGTTGCCGGCTCCAAGTTTCTAGCCTATAATGGTCCGCGTCAAAAGATCGGTGGGAGGCCTTACATGGGTAGTCGACACGTCACCTTTCCCTGCGGCAGTCTAATCTTAGAAGGCGAACTAAACTTACCGGAGGGCAAGACCGGG
>JAUSEJ010000062.1 GCA_030650265.1 Dehalococcoidia bacterium
GTGGCACGCCTTCGCTTCGCGCCCGGTCCAAACTCTGCTGCCAGGTCTCCTCGATCCACCGTCGCTCCACGTCATCCGACGGCATGCGCAGTCCAGGTTGGTAAGAGGCTTCGATCTCTAACCCGAACTCGCTCCCATCGACCAAAATCTCAAACTCGATCAAGTCTAGCTTCCCTCGGAGGCAAACAATGGGACAGTGCAGCAAATGCCCTATTTAGCGAGATCGGCGCTACCTCGTCCGTAGGGGCCAAGCGCTCGCAAAATCAGTCCCAATTGGGGCTCCGACCTCTTTTGCGAGTGCTTCGCCCGGCCCGTCTCTACGGAACGGGCGAATCCAACGCGCATCAGGGGTCTCGAGCGAAGCCTGCCACTGCTGGTCCATCTTACCGCCGAATGCACCCAACTTCAAGCGCGTTTTCTGCCGGCAGATATCTGAATGCTGATAGCTACTGTGCTACAAGGTCGCTATTGTGACTTACGTCACTGCGCCGGGTTCAGTTGTGCGTTATGCTTTGACCATAGAAGACTAAACGCAGCGCAAGTGAAGTAAGAAAAACAGGAAGGCCCCACCTGGCAGAATTGAAGGAGAGAGAAATGACCATGGAGACAAGAACCCCATCGGCGACAGGAACACTCCGGCAAGATCACATCGCCGTGCTTGACGGTCTAAGGCGACTGGCGGCAGCCGGAAGCAAGATAACTAGCAAATCGGAGACCGAGGTTAGCGAAGCAAGACAGACCATTAGCGAGATAGCCGCTTTTCTGGGCACAGAACTGGAGCTACATTTGCAGAAGGAAGAGGGCGCCTTATTCCCGCCCATGGAAGCCGTGATGGGCACCGGGGGCGGACCTGTAGCAGTCATGCGGTACGAGCACGTCGATATGCGGGCAGACAGCAAGGCTTTGCAAGACCTGGCCTCCGACTTTGGTGATGCGGCGAAGGCTCTTCAGAATACGCCCAAACTACAGGGGACGATCGACCACCTTTGTGACCTGCTTACTCAGCACATCCACAAAGAGGACGCCATGCTCTTCGCCATGGCCGATGACATGCTATCTCCGATAGCTGTTCAGGAAGCTCTAGCGAAGATGAAGCAACTCGACGCAGCCAAATAGAGGGGAAAAGGCGAAAAGGGGAAGGGGGGAAAAGCTGAGGCTCACTCCCCCTTCTTCCCTCTAACCCCCACCCTTTTTCCCTCTTCCCCTTTTACCCCTAGTCGTACTGTCCCACCGCGGGTATAATAGACAGCATATATCGAAAACCGCCTTCAGTGAGGTATAGCGTTCGTGGATGAAGTTTCGGCGGGTGGAGTAGTATATTCGACATCAGGGAGTGAGACGAGCGTTCTCTTAATTCTCGACATCTTCGGCAGTTGGTCGCTTCCCAAGGGACATGTCGAGCCGGGCGAAACCTTGGAGGAAACGGCCATTCGTGAGATCGAGGAGGAGGTTGGTATAAAGGGAGACATAGAGGAGGCGCTGGGGGAGGTCTGCTATCAGTTCACGCGCGACCTCGGCACGATACAGAAGACCGTTCACTATTTTCTCATCAAGGCTGCCGCTACAGAGTTACGGATGGCCGAGGATGAGGTACTCGACGCCAAATGGGTTCCTCTCGGTAGGGTTCTCGAAGCCTCGGATTACAGGGATAACCGGGACGTTCTGGAAAAAGCGGTAGCCCTGCTGAAAAAGCAGGCGGGGTCGTGATCGGACACTGCCTTGTCGCCAAGTGCCTGGCCAGCGGCAGCAGCGGCAACGTCTATCTGATCAGGAGCGGTGAAACGGCTATTCTCGTCGATTGCGGCCTACCGGCGAGGGCCATTGAGGGCTTTCTCAAGCTCCAGCACGTCGACCCCAGATCCCTTCAGGCCATACTCGTGACCCACGAGCACTCCGATCACATCCAGTCCGTCGGCACCATGTCACGACGCTACGGGATTCCGGTCATCGCCAATGTCCCCACTATCGAAGCGATCAGGCGGCAGTCGGGCGAGATTACCCCCCGAATCCTTGCCACGGGAAGCACTGTTAGCCTTGGCGACCTGGAGATAACCAGCTTCCCAACCTCTCACGACAGCGCCGAACCGGTCGGCTATCTAGTTTGTCGGGGCGAAGCGAGGGTGTGCATACTTACCGACACGGGGACGGTTCTTCCCTTCCAGCGAGAGATGGTTTCGCTCTCCGACCTCGTCATTCTCGAATCCAACCACGATCATGGACTTCTCACGGCCGGGCCCTATCCTGAGCATCTCAAGAATCGCATCCGGAGTGACAAAGGGCACCTGTCCAACGTCCAGGCGGCGCACCTGATCGCCGAAGCGCACCGTTCTCAGCCCCAGACGGTCTGGCTGGCGCACCTGTCGGACGTCAACAACAATCCGACGCGAGCGCGCCGCACCGTCTCGTCCTTCCTTGCCAGAGAAGGCGTGAAAGGCGTCCGGCTCAAAGTCGCCCTCCGGGACCGTCCCAGCCTCGCCTGGCGGTCGGACAACATCGGCTGGCAGTTGCCGCTGTTGTAGGCGAGGGGAAAGGGGGAAAAGGGGACCGGACGAAGCTTTCAATTCTGTCAAAAGCGGACACAAACGCCAGGACTTGAGGCTTCAGCCGGTCGAAGCTGAGCCAAGCGTCTAGCTGATCTCTTCTCCTCAAAGCGAGTTGCCTACCGGAAAGAATCGGACATC
>JAUSEJ010000082.1 GCA_030650265.1 Dehalococcoidia bacterium
ACGGAAGGCTCCAAGAAAGCCGATGCATTAGCCTCCAAGGGCGCTTGCGCTATCTCTGTCACCGGGGTTTGGGGATTCAAGGGCAAGAACCAGTTCGGCGGTATCACCTTCCTTGCCGACTGGGACTATATCGCCCTCAAAGGGAGGACTGTCTATCTCGCCTTCGACTCGGATATCGTCACTAAAGAGCCGGTTAGAAAAGCCCTGGAGCACATTGGCGAGCTTCTCAAACGTAAGGGAGGAGTGATCCATATCATCCAGCTTCCGCAGCTGGAAGGGCAGAGCAAGACGGGTATCGACGACTACCTTCTCCGCTATTCTTTACAGGACGCCGAGAAGCTGGCCGGTAATTTTAAGCTGGAAGAGACCGTAGATAAAAACCGGTTCGTCTCCGGCTTCGTGTTACACGACGGTACGGTAGGCGAAATGATCGTCAGCGGCGACGATGAGCGCTCGTTCATGGTCGCGGCCAACGGCTCGGTGCGGAAAGTCTACCGATACGAGACGCCGAAAGCAACCTACCTGCCAACGAACGATCGCATGGTGGGAGAGGTGGTCCACTTTGCCGCGAACGCCGCTCCTTATGGCTCTCAGGCGCTTCTTTTCAAAGAGATCGGGAGTTTCATCCACCGCTACCTGGAACTGCCCGCGGACTTCGAGGAGATAACTTCTCTCTACGTCCTGCTGAGCTGGGTGTATGAATTTGCCCCATCCGTGCCATACCTTCGGGTCATCGGCGACTGGGGAACCGGCAAGACCCGGTTTCTCCAGGTGGCCGGGGCCATCTGCTTCCGTCCCATCTTCGCTTCGGGAGCGACCACGCCGGCGCCGATTTTCAGGATACTGGAGCAGTTTCGGGGGACTTTGGTGTTCGATGAGGCCGATTTCAAGGACTCTGCCGCGTGGTCGGAGATGGTCAAGCTTCTTAACAATGGCTACCGCCCCGGCATGCCGGTACTGCGGGCCGACAAGGAGGATGGCAAGTGGTATCCAAGAAGCTACCAGGTCTTCGGTCCCAAGCTGATCTCCACCCGTTTCCCTTTCAAGGACGAGGCGCTGGAGAGCCGCTGCCTGACCTCCGAGATGCTGCCGCTGACAAGGGATGACATCCCCAGGGTGCTGCCGCCCGCTTTCGACAAGCAAGTAAATGAACTGCGTTCCAAGCTCCTTACCTTCAGACTGGCCAATCTAATCAAACTCAAGGGCAAGACGTTCGGCAACGAGCTCCTTGAGCCCAACCTTCAGCCCCGTCTCCAGGAGATACTGATTCCACTCAAGGTGATGCTTAATGGCGACGCGGCTATGGCTGAAGCCATGGTCGGTTTTGTCCACCGGCTTCAGGACA
>JAUSEJ010000104.1 GCA_030650265.1 Dehalococcoidia bacterium
AGTCCTATTTCCCTCGCGATGGCAGAAGCGAGCTCAGCCACCCGCCGTTGATGGCCGGCGGTGTAAGGATCTCTGGTTTCCACGATCAAAGCCAAAGCCATAATGACGCCTTCCAGGGTCTTTCGGAGCCTGTCGATACTCTCTTGAAGCTCTCGCTCGGCCTTCTTTCGGCCTTCATCGTTCCTGAACGCAGCTATAATACTGCCGCAAGTGGCGAGAAGGGGCTGTAGGTATGCCACAAGCTCATCATCGTACTTCTCGGGTCGGTTGGCGAGGCCAACAAGACCGAGGAGTTCATCGCCGCAATAAATGGGCAATCCAAGGAAAGAATGAAGGGGGGGATGGCCTTCGGGCAGTCCGCCTCGCCGCGGGTCCGCCGCCGGGTCGTTCGCGATCATAGGCTTACCCGATGTCATCACCGCGCCGAAAAGCTTCTCAAGATTGAAGAAGCTCATGTTGGACGGTGAATTCTTCTCGTAGAACTCCCGGGACTCTTTTTCCCAAGCGATATTCGAGATGGCAAATGTTCGGAGGGTCGGGTCGCCATTCTCAGTTCTGAGTATTTCACCGATGAACCCACTCTCGCTACTAGTGAGCAACAGTATGTCCGTGAGCAGTTCACCGAAAAGAAGGTCGGGATTGGTCGCCCCGATGAAGTGCGATTGCGCCCGGCTCATGGTAGCCAAAAGATCGCGATTGCTTCGTAACGCCGCCTCCGCCCGTTTGCGATCGGTGATGTCTCTGATCACGGCGCCGAGCCCATAGGGCTTCTGCTCAGAATCAGCAATCAACGCGACATTTATTTCGACCGGAAGGTAACTGCCATCCTTCCTCACTAACTCGCACTCTATGCGACAGACGGCGCTCACGTCCTGACTTCTCTTCCATTTGTCAAAACTCAGCTCGCTATCTGGCGAAGCAACGAACCCCAAGGCGCTCATACCGATTAGCTCCTCCGCTCTAGCGAAACCCAGGAAGATAGCAGTTTGGTCATTGGCGATGAGGATATTGGCTTCCATATCGGTGAGCATGATAGCGTCGGGAGAGGTCCTAACAAGAGTTCGGTAGCGTTCTTCGCTTTTCGCCAGCGATTCTCGCGATTGGCTTTTTTGCAAGGCGATGGCCACAAGTTCGCTGAACGCATCCGCGAGTCGAAGGTCGTGGTCCGTGAAACCTCCCGTTTTGTTTGCGAACGCGAGCAGCCCTGTCGCTTCACCCAAGTTCAGCAAAGGGACAAGCAATAGACTGTCTACTTTAGCATGCCCTTCCAATGCCGACGTCGCCCACTGGCTGTCCGTCAAGTCGTTGACTAGCACCGCTTTGCCTGTAAGGAGTGCTTCGGCGCCAAGGCCACGAATGAGTGTCGATAGCCATGGATCGACGCCACGATGAAGCTTGCCCGATTCTAAAGAGAGAATCTGGTCCTCAACTCCATTCATGGCCTTCAAAAAAACGTATCCGGCTCGCGCTTCGATCAGGTCTCTGCATGTCGCCACAACGGCGTGTGCCGCTTCTCCAAAGTCTGGCTTCTCCAGGACAGAACGCGCCGCGTCCAGAAGGGCGGACGTCTGTGTTCTGCTCCTGTACGATTCCTCCAGGGCAGCGCGCACAGCGTCCTCCGCTCGCTTGCGCTCGCTGATGTCGACGATAAACCCGCTCATCCCGGCGATCTTGCCTTGTCGAAGAATGGTACGACCATAGAGAACGCCAGGGAAAACGCTGCCGTCTTTCCTGAGAAACTCGTACTCATCTTCCCCGATGTCCGCGCCGGCCAACCGCCGCTGAAAACGCTCTTCTGCTTTGCGGACAGAATTTGGTGACACGGCCTGGCGAAAGTTCAGATCTAAGACCAGGTCCTCTTGAGTATAGCCAAAAGCTTCAAGGCCGCTACGATTGGCAAATATGATGAATCCGTGTTCGTCTATCTCGAAAACGGACTGCGGCAGCGCCTCCACCAGTTCTCTATGCCTTCGCTCGCTCTCCCGCAAGGCTGCCTCAGCCAGTCGTTTATCCCGGCGCAGATCGCGCTGTTCGAGGGCACGCGCCACCGCCGGGCCCAGGCGCGCCAGCCGGTCTTTGAGCAGGTAGTCGGTAGCCCCTTGCTTCATCGCCAAAACAGCGGTCTCTTCACTGATAAGGGCCGACACGATAATGAAAGGGATGTCAAAACTCTGGCTCTGCATTAACTGAAGGGCCTGCATGGCGTCGAATTGCGGTAGAGAATAATCGGCAAGGATCAAGTCGATGGTCGAATCCAGCCGGGCAAGGAAATCTGCCGCCGACTCTACCCTTTGCCATTTTGGCTCGAATCCGGCGAGAACTAGCTCATGCGCCATTAGCTCGGCGTCTTGCGGACGGTCTTCGATAATCAGCACGCCTAAAGGGATGGCCACTGTGATCCCCTCTCAAAGTCTAGATGGATTTCGTCTGCATGCGAACACAGTAGCACTCCCCCTATAGGACTACTACGGCTAAAGGGACGGACGCTCATTTAACACCACCCAGTAAAGACCCAATAGTCTGACCGTTTCGCTGAACTGCTCAAAATCGACGGGTTTGACTATGTAACTGTTCACCCCCAACTTGTAGCTTTCGATTAGATCGCTTTCTTCCCGCGACGAGGTGAGCACGACCACCGGAATGTGACGGGTGCGTATGTCCGTCTTAGCAATCCGCAGTACTGCCAATCCGTCCACTTTCGGCAGCTTGAGGTCGAGCAGGATTACCCCGGGATTGCTCCTGAAGCTACGGCCGGCATAGGCGCCCTCACAGAACAGGTAATCCAACGCCTCGGCGCCATCATGCACCACATCAATGCGGTTAGCTAAGCGGTTCATCGCCAAAGCGTGAAGAGCCAGCTCCTCGTCTTTGGGGTTGTCTTCTACCAACAGGATTTCCACCAGTCTATCCACCTTCGTTTTCACTGCCTCCCAGTGTAAAGTAGAAAGTGGCCCCAACGTTTTCCTCCGCCTCGGCCCAGACGCGTCCGCCGTGACGGAAGATGATTCGCTGGACGATGGCAAGCCCCACGCCAGTGCCCTCGTACTCACTGGCCGGATGCAGTCGCTGAAACACGCCGAAAAGCTTGTCTACATATCGCATGTCAAAACCAACACCGTTGTCTCTAACATAGTATACTCGATCCTCATTCGCCATGCGGCCAATCTGAATAGTTGCCAGTTCTCAGCGGCGAGTGAACTTCAGGGCGTTGGAAAGACGATTCACCCACACCTGGTTTAGCAGAGTAAGGTCTGCTTCGCAGAAGCCCAAATCGCCGATGGTGACCTCTACTTGTCGTTCCTCTCGCTCAGGACCGAGCCTTTCCAGCGCCTGGCGAACGAGACCGGCGAGATCGATCCGCTCTTTCTTCAAAGGCTGGCGATTCAACCGCGAGAAGGCCAACAAATCGTCGATCAGACGTGTAGATAATCATCTTGGTCGTCAGGTTCAGTTGCATTCCACTTGTGAACTTGCGCCGGGCACTTGCCCGTGGCCACGATCTCTGCGCCGGCGGAACTTCAGTTCCCATAAATCTCTCGCAAGAACTGCAGGGTGTAGACTTCACTAACGGCCAACGTTCGGGTCAGCATGCCCGTTTCCCGAAGGGACTTCTCCATTCCAGCCCACATCTCTGGCTTCATCCAGCCGATGTGGTCCTCGCCGGTATCGATGAGTGGCAGACTGGCAACCATCTTGGCTGTTTCGAGGACACGGTCGGCGGCCGGATCGTACTTCGAGACCAACAGCCCACTGTCAGCCGCGTGTTCTGCCACGTAGGTCCAACCCTCTAGCGCGGCGCGCAGAAAACGTCGCACGAGGTCTGGATTCTCGGCAATCAAGCGATCTGTCGTATAGAGAGTGTCGGCGTAGTCGTCCGAAAAAATGAAGTTGAGCTCGAAGCCGGCGTTCTGCAAAGTGGTAGAAAAATTGGTAGCGTAGGCGCTCCATACGGGTACCTGACCCGAGGTGAACGCTGCGACCTCGGAGGGCAGATTGACGACGGTGTATTGGTGCGGAGAGATGCCGACTTGCGCCATCATCGATCGCAGAGGACCAACGGTCGGCGGTGCTGCCCGGATGGTTCTTTCC
>JAUSEJ010000115.1 GCA_030650265.1 Dehalococcoidia bacterium
CACCTACTCCCGGCTGAAGCCTCGGCGTCCTGGGGGTGTCCGACGGATGGTTTGCCATGTATTCCACCCCTCGTAACGTCCGTAGGGGCCGTCCCCCCGTGGCGGCCCTGCGAGGACGGGGGCGGGGATGGGCCATTGGCGGGCGACGGAGGAGACGGGGGCGGGCACGGGGGCACCGCCCCTACGGACGTTACGAGGGCTGGAATACATGGCAAACCATCCGTCGGACACCCCCAGGACGCCGAGGCTTCAGCCGGGAGTAGGTGGCTTGTCAACCGACTGGGACAGGTTTTGGGTGTGGCAGTCGTCCTGACGATTCTGGCCGGCACAACCTACGCCGCCAGTCGCTCCCTCAACGCCTATTATTTCGATCCGAAATATGGCCGGGACGACTACCGCGGCCTCGCTCGCTACCTCGACGCCGCGGCCCGGCCTGGCGACGCGATCGTTCTTAACGCCCCTAGCCAGTCGGAGATCTTCGGCTATTATTACAAAGGACCGTTGCCCGTTCTACCCATACCGGGGCAGCGTCCCCTCGACGAGAGGGTTACGGCGGACGACCTGAAACAGGCCGGGGCCAAATACCGGCGAATCTGGGTGGTCTTCTGGGCGGACAAGGAAAGCGACCCCGGCAGCTTCGTCGAGGGTTGGTTGAATCAGAACGCCTTTCGGGCCAGCAACAAGTGGTTTGGAAACGTCCGTCTGGTACTATACGGCCTGCCCAGTACTACTTCGGCCGGTACCGTTCAGCAGCAGGTGGAGGCCAACTTCGGTGACAAGGTCTCGCTGCTGGGCTACAGTCTGCATGGAGCTAAGGTCGACACAGACTTCGACGCCAGGCCCGGCGAGGTGCTCCAGCTTACCCTCTACTGGCAAGCCCTCAGCAAGATAGACCAGCGATATACAGTGTTCACCCATCTGGTCGATCCGCACGAGCACATCTGGGGGCAACGCGACGCCGAGCCCGGCAGCGGCGCCAAACCGACCACAGGCTGGGTGGCCGGCGCGGTCATCTCCGACAACTACGGTATTCCCGTCGTCTACGGCACCCCTCCTGGCGAGTACTACGTCGAGGCAGGCATCTATCAGCCGGCCACGGGACAGCGCCTGCCGCTTCTTGGCCAGGGAGGAACAACAACAGGGGACAGAATCCTGTTCGGTCCCCTGCGTGTGGGCAAGGCCGCCAACCCGCCAACCATCGCCAGCTTGAACGCCAAACACCCGGCGTCCAGCGACTTCGGCCCTCTTCGTCTCGTCGGCTACGATTTCGGCAAGCTGGGGTCGGAACAAGAAGTCACCGCCTTCGGGCAGGGCGACATTGCCCGACTCGCCCTCTTCTGGCAGGCTACAGACAAGCCTGGCAGGGACTACAACGTCACCGTGCGGCTCCTCGACGCCAACGGCCGCGTGGCTTTCGCCAAGCAGAACCCGCCCGCCGACGGCAACTATCCCACCGGCCTCTGGGACAAAGGGGAGATAGTGCTCGACCAGCACAAGATTCCCATGAACCTGCCGCCCGGCAAGTATCGTCTAACCGTTGGCATTGAGGATGGCAAGACCAGGCCTGCGGATCTGGGCGAGGTTGTGATCACTGGGGGAAAAGGTAAGTGACGTCCTGTCCCCTCTCCCTCTGGGAGAGGGTTAGGGTGAGGGTGCCCAGGGGCCGGTATGTTCAGGCTGGACGAGTCGGTCGGGAATTCACCATCGCACTTTTGATGGACTACTAGAATCCTTGATTAATGATATGGGGCAGCACCACAAGATAGCAGGCAACGGTGTAGGGAAGATGGAAGTAGCGCCAGTTACGCCGGGTGAGCGGCGTCTTTGCCAGATACTTTCCAAAGAAACCACTAGCCACTATTGTCGCCACCATGAACACGCTCACCCAGGTTAACGACCACTTGATGTGACCCGCTCTGGGCAAGACATGGACCAATACAACCGCAAGGGCGGCAAGGCTAATGTAGACGTGGCTAGCGAGAAAGAACGTTGCTCGATTGAAGGGACGCTTCTTAACAGATGTCATTTCTGCAGCCTCCTCGGAACGAAGAACCGCAGGCGCTTCAGCGGCCAGTAGAGCAACGACAGCACGAGCAAGATGGTTGCCGCCCACCCGGTCCAGTTCATCTGCCGCTCGCTCAAGTTCCACCAGCTTCGCTGCTCCCTATTTGACTCCGGCTGCCTGTTCTCGCTTTGTTGCCTTCCAGCCGTTAGCCTTATTCTGGCAACCGTGGCGCCATTGTAAGCAAGGCCAACACCGCTGCCTTCATCTTCCTCCCCACCCGACGAAACGGTGACGACAAGCTGGCTGAGGATCTTCGGCAAAGCGATTCTCAACTCCGCTTCGCTGAGGGCAGGTCCGCTGGTCGCCGGCCTTTTCTCCTGGAAAGGTACGCCTGCCGGGTTAAGTTTCAGCTTGAAGACCTCTCTGCCTCCGGCGTCGATGATAGTTGCTTCGTAGTAAGCCGAGGCAGAGGCTGAATTCTTCTGGACAATCGGCCCGACCGTCCAGCTACCTCTTGCCGTCTCTACCGCTGCCACGGATCGGGCCTGCTCTGCTGGATTGACTACCGGCCTCCGGACCTCTTCTTCCCCGTCATCGCTTTCCTCGCCAACAGCACCGAAGACGTGAAAAAGCCTGGCGTACTCTTTACCACCAATGAAGACAGTCGGCACCAGAACAACCAGAAGCAGTATAAAAGCCAAAACTCTTCCCCGGTTCCACCGGCGCCACGCCATTCTACCTGACTCCCATCGCAACCAAGTTGTGGGGATTATATAGCGCCGCTATGCAAGCTCGCAACCGCGAACTTTTAGACGAGGGAATCTCGCTTGACTTCTTGCTGTTGACTGCTTTACTTTGCGCAAATCGACTAACAATGAAAACACACAGTACGTGGGGAAGTCAGTCATGAAACACGAATACAGTTTCTCGAAGGCCGATAGGGGCAAGTTTTATCACAAGGGGGCCACTCTAAGTTTACCCATTTGCCTTGAGGCGAAGCTACAAAGTCAGATTGAGCAAATCGCCCAGAGAAAGGGCAAAGAAATCGGCGACGTGGTAAACGAACTGGTGGGGAAGGAAGTGGAGTTGCCGGAACAGCTAACGTGAATTGAGCAGAGATCTCTGCTGCTCGTCTCCCTTGCGGAACACGGGAACTCATTCAGCGCCCTCTCCATGTAGCGCCAGAGCATGGCCTCTCATCTATGTCAACTCCTTAGCGCTAAGTCGCGGCGCTCTTCCAGCTTTCTTGCGGTGATGTCAGATTGGTGTTAGACTTGTGGTTGTCAGAGAAGAGTGTCGACCAGGTTGTCCGTGTCCGAAAGATGCTGATCGCTCTGGAAGAAGAGATCCATCCGACAGCGGTGGAGACCTACAAGTTGACGAGAACAGGTCTTCGTCGCCAGATGTAGGCGAGGCGAAAGGCGCGGGTATGAGGCTTCCACGAGCCCATTCACTCATTGTTGAGCGAGAGAAAATCATCTCCTATTTGCTGAATCCCGAGCATCGGTACGGAGCGAGCAAAGCTCGATTCTTCTCTGCGTTCGGCTTCAGGGCCGACGAGTGGGAAACATTTGCTGAGGCGCTTCGAGAACACGGCCGGACTAACCAGGTGAGCCAGGTCACAGTGACCGGCTTTGGCCAGCGTTACGAAGTCGAGGGCGAACTGGTCACTCCGGACGGCCGACTGCCGCGTGTGCGGACCGTATGGCAACTGGATCAGGGCGAGCCTGC
>JAUSEJ010000046.1 GCA_030650265.1 Dehalococcoidia bacterium
TAAGTTAACGGTATGGTGGGGGACAGAAATACTTAGCAGATAACGTACTTTATGGGATAGCGATAGGTCTCCTGTCATGTAATGATTCATTCGATCAACCGCAGTTGTTTTCACACGACACCGAACAGGTTCGCCTGAGCAAGGTAGCAGGGCAACCAGGTCAACGTCGACCTCATTACAATTCTCCACGTTTGCACTAGGTCAAGGACGACCCACAGGGCTCTACGGCAGGGCATCGACTCAAAGACGATACCAAGTTGCTCTTGTGATAAGAATACCTTTCACGCAACTGTTCCCCCAAAACAATGAGGAGGAAAGACAATGGGTACAAGAACAGGAGAAAAGACCGCATAAAGGAGAAATCATGACTGACGTTGGCAGTGCCATCAGCGGTTCGCAACTAGTTGCCAAGCAACTCCGGGTGGAAGGAATAGACTGCATATTCGGCATTGTTGCGGGTCCGATATCCGACGTTTTTCCGGCAGCGCTTCGTGAAGGTATTCGGGTGATAAGCTGCCGGCATGAGGAGCAGGCTGGATTCATGGCCCAAGCCTACGGCTACCTCACCAAGAAGCCGGGAATCCTTGTGGTAGGGTCAGGTCCCGGTATGACCAACACGGTTACCAGCATGCACGTAGCTCAGGAATCCGGCTGGCCACTAGTCGTTCTTGGCGGCTCGGCCTATGCCCATTGGCGGGGATTGGGGGGATTCCAGGAAGCGCAACAGGTGGCGGTGGCACAGCCAGTGTCCAAATGGGCGATCGAGGTGGACAGCACCGAGCGCATCCCCGAATACATCCACCTCGCTCTAGGGAAGGCCCTGTCCGGACGGCCTGGCGCCGTTTATCTGGATTTCCCTGGTCAGATTGTTAACGGCACCATCGCCGTGGATCGAATGCGTCTTCGCCGAATTCAGCCTGTGCCCAGCCGCCCTCATCCTGACCCGGTGGCCATACAGAGTATCGCCGAAATGCTCGCCACTGCTCAGCGACCCCTCGTCTTGATCGGGAAGGGAGCCGCCTGGGCAGATGCCACTGAGCCTCTGAGTCGCCTGGTTGGCCTTGGATTGCCTTTTGTCGCCTCGCCCCTAGGTCGAGGCACTGTCCCCGACGACGATCCCCGATGCGTTGGCGCTGCTCGCTCTCTGGCCTTGAAACAGACGGATGCCATACTAATGGTCGGCGGCCGCTTCAACTGGATATTTCTTTCTCGGGGTGGCTATTCTGACGCTGTGGGTACATGGCCCCCCGATGTGCGAATCGCCCAAATCGACGTGGTGCCAGAAGAAATGTATAGCGCCGTCACGGTAGACATAGGAGTCACTGCCGATTGTGCGACGGCAATTGACGCTCTTTGCGATGCCTTGTCGGGCCGGTCGCTGCGATCGGCTTCTACCGGCTGGCTTGAGGAGTTACAAGCAGCATCCCTACGCAATCAGGCCTCGCTGCAAGAACAAATGTCTTCCGACGCCATCCCCATCAACTGCTTCCGTCTGTGGCGAGACGTGCGCGACAGCCTTGATCGAGACGCCACCGTAGTGGTCGACGGTGAAATCACCCTCGGCGTTGGCCGCATGGTGATGCCTTGCTACTACCCCCGCCACCGGCTCAACC
>JAUSEJ010000132.1 GCA_030650265.1 Dehalococcoidia bacterium
CTTGTCGAAACCATGACCGGGTGAGCATCCGCCGTCATACAACGGGTCGCCCCATCGCCTGCCGTTGGGCAGGGCGCCGATCTTGGGGGCCTGAACGGTGTGCATGGCCACATTCTCCGGCAAGGTAGGCCAGGGTTGACCGCAACTGTCAAGCTTGGACCGGGACATCTTACCCAGATCCTCATACACCCTTACGTATATCTTATCCACGTAGTCATCGTCGTTACCCCACTTGGGCGCATGGAGAAAGTCCTGTCTCATATCCTCGTAGCCTTCCCAGTTGGCATCCAGGGCCTTCTTCAGTTCGGCCATCGTGTACTTCTTGTCATCATAGACCAGCTTCTTCACCGCCGCCAGACAATCCCCCACCTCGCCGAAGGCAAAGAGGGTGAACCACGGGCTGCTTCTCTCCAGAGGCTTCGCGATGTTCTCTCCTGCTTCTATGCAGCGCTCGTAAATGGCAGAGGCCATCGGCTTGGGAAAATAATTTGCCTCCACATGCCTGTTCTTATGCTCCAGGGTCGTCGCGAAATCGAAGCCCGCCTTAAATTGCTCATACCAGGCACCGTAAAAATCCTCGAAGGTCTCAAACTTGGTGCAATCACCGGTTTTGATCCCCAGCTGCATCCCCGATATCGGATCAAAACCATCATTCATGACAAAGGTGATCGTCTTTGCACCACCCACTATCGCCGCATGGGGATATCTCAGACCCGGCGCTCCCATCTTCGTATCGGGGGCAGGGGCCATACATGCCATGTTTTGCCAACGCCTGGCCTCCTTCAACGGATGACCGAACCAGTTCATGATGTTGGGAATCAGAACGTCATCATTCCTCATCTGAGGATACCCCAGACCGTGACGGATGCATTCAAATGCCCGGCGTAAGGTCTCGGTGCGGGTCTTATTGCTGTAGCGGAAACTAAAGGTAGGATCGGGCACTCTTACTAAAAGGGCCGCATCTAAGTAGCAATCGGTAAGGTCGTTGCAGGCATCGTTGCCATGCTCATCCACGCCCGCGAGTGTCCACACGTATGGACCGGGACTGCCCTGCATCACCTCCCGGCCAAAACGAAGGAACAGTTTGCCGATCGAATACGCCGCAATCATCCACTCCCCGCAGTACTCTATCACCTCATCCCTGGTCAGGTTCTTCTCTTCGAGGACGTCCTTTTTGTAGAAAGGCCAGTGCCAGTAGTCCTGACGCCAGCTCCAGGCGGCATTATTCCATTCGAGCCTGTAAGCTACCTGCACAAAGTGATCAAACTGCATCGCCTCCCAGAGATGTTCAGGAGGTTGCGCCGGCACTCTATTGCAAGTCTCGCTGATCCGCATAAGTTCTTCTTTCCTCTTCGGATCGGTCTCAAAATTCTCGGCGATGATCTTCGCCAGACGGCTGAAACGTCTTGCATACCTGATCGTCGCCTCCAGACAGATCTTCATCGCCTTCCAGGTGTCAATCTTGGAAAGGTAAGAGACCTGCTCCTCCGCCGTGACGGCCTCGCGTATCTTTTTCTCCGCATCGGCCAGATTCTTGTCTATCGTCCTGATTATCGCATCAAAACCCTGGTACATCCAATCGGGCTGTGGCACAACGTAGTCAAAGCCCATCAGATCTCTTCCCGGCTGGATAAAATCGGCCATGGCCGGCAGCACCGTCTCCTTACGGTTCTGATACTGACGGCACCTGTCCTGGAAGGTCCTCCCTTTCCAGAACGTAACCATCTCCTTCAGTTCTTCCCTGTATTCATCAGGAACAAGGCTTGTCCTGTCATTCAACGTGTCCTCATTGAGCATGAAAGAGGCCGTGGGAATCCAGGCAAGCAGATGAGGGGCGGAACCGGTATACCCAACGATCCTTGATTGATCGGTAATAAAAATAGGTATGTTGTCAAGTACCGCGGCATGGGACCTTGCCCTCGTTAGAATAAGCGGCTCAGAAGGCGGGGCCTCCTTGAATATTTTCGTATACCAGCGGCCAACCTCCAAGTCCGCATGGATCCCTGGCAAGTAGGCTGAACCCTTTGATGCCTTGGACCAGACTGCCTTCCTCAAATAGTTGAGCCTCGACGATCGCTTCTTCTCCGCCCACCACCAGTACTGGCGGGCATCATACAATTCATCCGCGCCTTTCTTTACTTGTTCTGTTTTTATCGGTGTCATCATAATGACCTCCTT
>JAUSEJ010000390.1 GCA_030650265.1 Dehalococcoidia bacterium
ATGAGAACCTCGGCCGTTGGGTAGCCAGTCAGACGAAGAAGGAGATCATCTTCTACCCGGGCTTCTGCCCGACTCACCTTCGATTGAAGGCGCATAACCTGAAAGCCGCCAAAGCCAAGCATCCGGAGGCAGTGGTGGTCGCCCATCCGGAGTGTCGCCCGGAGGTGACGGCTCTGGCCGACGCCGTATTAAGCACTTCGCAGATGCTCCGGTTTGTTAAGGAAAGCGCCGCCACCTCCTTCCTGATCGCCACGGAGGCTGGTATACTCCATCGCATGTCCCGGGACAATCCAGGCAAGACTTTCTACACGGCGTCCAATGCCCTGCTTTGCCCTAACATGAAGAAGACCACTTTGAATAGCGTGCTTGCAGCTTTGGAAAATCGCCAATACGTTATTCAGGTGGATGAAGAGATCAGACGCAAAGCCGTTGGAGCTTTAGATCGAATGCTCGAATTGGTGTAAAGAAATGGTATATGACTACATAATCATCGGCAGCGGCATCGCCGGCCTCTACACCGCCCTTCAGGCCTGCGAGCATGGTAGCGTTCTGGTCCTTACCAAGGGATCGATCGACGAGTGCAACACGAAATACGCCCAGGGCGGCATCGCGGCGCCGATCGGACCGGGCGACTCGCCAGATCTCCATTTTCGCGATACGATGGCCGCTGGCGCCGGTTTGTCCAGTGAACTTGCAGTAAGAATTCTTACGGAGGAAGCGGCTGATAGAATAGGCGACCTGATCCGGTTCGGCGTTCCCTTCGATACCGTTAACGGGGAGATCGCCCTCGCCAAGGAAGGGGCCCACAGTTTATCGAGAATCCTTCATTCCGGGGGAGACGCCACGGGCGCCAACATCGAGACTACCATGACCGCCCTGGCCAGCGCCTCCGGGGCGCATATTCTTGAACATTACCTGGTAACCGGGATCGAGGTGCGTGACGGACGGGTTGCTGGCGTTGTGGCGCTGGATTGCCAGACGGGCGCCCGGAAACAGTTCGAATGCCGTTTCTTGATCGTCGCCACCGGCGGCGCCGGTCAGTTGTTCAAGTTCAATACGAATCCAGCCGTTGCTACCGGCGATGGAGTTGCCCTTGCCTATCGGGCGGGCGCCGTGGTGACGGATATGGAGTTCTTCCAGTTTCATCCTACTGTACTTCAAGTTGCCGGTGCGCCTCACTTCCTGATTTCCGAAGCAGTAAGGGGCGAAGGCGGGGTTCTTCGCAATATCCACGGTGAGCGCTTTATGCCTTCCCGTCATCCGCAAGGCGAACTCGCTCCGCGTGATGCCGTCGCCAACGCCATTTTGCGCGAAATGCAGGAGACCGGTGCGGACCATGTCCTTCTCGATGTAACCCATCTGGACCCGACCCGGATCAAGGCGCGATTTCCCAGCATCTACCGGTCCTGTCTCGGACTCGGGCTAGACATCACCGTATTACCTGTACCGGTGGCCCCCGCCGCCCACTATTTGATGGGGGGCATAATGACCGACCAGTGGGGAGAGACTAACGTGAGCGGGTTATTTGCCTGTGGCGAGTCGGCCTGCACCGGGGTCCATGGAGCGAATCGTCTTGGCAGCAACTCGCTACTGGAAGTACTCGTCTTCAGCAAGCGGATCTTCCTGAAAACCCTGTCTCGTGACAAGAATATGGACTATCGCACCGCCGGATCGGACGGGATGTTGCCGCCAATACAGGCCTATGTTGACCCGCAGGTGACACAGTCTAAATTGGTAACGGCAAACGTATCCCAGGAGGCTGTGCAAACAATCATGTGGGAAAACGCCGGAATGACCAGGTCTGCCATATCTTTGGACGAAGCCAGTCGCCAATTGGACGCAATTTCAGCGGCCACCGGCGAACCTATTGACCGTCCGTCTTACGAATTGGACAACCTGCTGCTGCTAGGCCGAATCCTCGTCCACGCCGCCGGCCTGCGCGAGGAGAGCCGTGGCGCCCACTATCGCAGCGACTTTCCTATCGAGTCCGCCAGTTGGAGGCGGCACATACGCTTCATCAATAATCACTAAAGGACAATAGGGGGGCCAATCATGAAGACTCTTTCGGGACCAGCCGTCCAGCGTGCTATCGAAACGGCGCTCGTCGAAGACGGAGCATGGGAGGATATCACCACCGCTAGCCTCATCGACCCGGAGCAGAGAGCGGTCGCCGTGGCCTTCGCCAAAGAGGACGGCTACCTTGCTGGGATCGAGGTCTTCTCGTCCGTCTTCAAGGCCGTCGATCCCGGGATCAGCGTAACGCGGAAGCTTTCGGACGGATCTATCATGTGGGATGGAGACGAGATAGCCACTATAGAAGGGTCAGCAGCCAGTATTCTCAGGGCCGAGCGCGTAGCCCTGAATTTTCTCCAGCGTTTAAGCGGCATAGCTACCGTGACTGCCCGCTTTGTTCAGGCTGTGGCCGGATTGCCGGTCAAGATCGTCGATACCCGCAAGACAACGCCAGGTTTGCGGTTCCTGGAGAAATATGCCGTCAGAGTGGGCGGGGGATACAATCATCGCTACAACCTGATGGACGGCGTCCTGATCAAGGACAACCATCTAGCGGCCATCCGGGCCCGGGGATTGAAGATCGCTGATGCCATTGCTCTGACCAGACAGCAGGCTCCCCACACGATAAAGATCCAGATTGAAGTCGAATCGGTAGCAGAAGCAGAGGAAGCGATTCAAGGAGGAGCCGACCTGATACTCCTCGACAACATGTCTCCTGAAGACATGGCACGAGCCGTGCAGATTGCCAGAGGAAAGGTACTGACGGAGGCTTCGGGCGGTGTCAGGCTTGATACTGTGCGGCAAATCGCCGAAGTTGGTGTCGACCTGATCTCGGTTGGCGCCCTAACCCACTCTGCCAAAGCCCTCGATATCAGCCTCGAGTTTCAGGTTTGCTGATCGACTATCACATCCACCCGGACTTTTCCTTGGATGGGAAAGGAAGCATCGCCGACTATTGTCGTCGAGCCCTGGCGATCGGCATGGCTGAGGTGTGCTTCACCACTCACTACGATCACGATCCCCAGCGGTCAGAGAACGTGGTCCGCGTAAGGGGCCAACTGGTCCCGGTGAAGTCTGATTGGCTTGACACCTATCTCGAGGAGATTGCCGCTGCCCGGCAGAAGTTCCCTGCTCTATACATCGGCGCCGGGCTGGAGATAGATTACTACCCCGAGATGGAAGAGGAAATAGGCCGGATGCTGAGCGGGCGTCCCTTTGATTTCGTACTCGGCGCTGTCCATTGCCTGAACCACCTTCCTATCTCAAGACAGGCCGAAGCTCAGGTCTATTTCGCCGGCCGCTCTGCGCGAGAAGTATGCCGTTCTTATTTCAGAGTTGCCAGTCTCGCCGTCCAGTCGGGCTTGTTTGATTGCATCGCCCACCTTGACCTCTTCAAGAGATTCGGGCGGGCCTACTATGGGCCATCGTTGAGCGAGGCGGTTGGTGGTCTGGCCGAGCCGGTTCTTGAGGAAATAGCCAGACGAAATATCGCCCTTGAGTTGAATACCGGTGGCTGGCGTCATTCCTGTCGCGAGTCATACCCGGGCCTCGACCTGCTAGCCATGGCCTTCGAATGCGGCGTCAGTCTAATCACCATTGGCTCCGATGCCCATGCGGTGTCCCAACTGGCAAGCAGCATTGGCAAGGCAGTAATTATCGCTGAGGAAGCCGGATATAGTGATTTCGTCACTTATAGAGAGCGAAAGCCGCTCTCAAGGCCTTTAGCTGTGCTCAAGGACGGACGAGGGGGAAAAGGGTAAGCGGGCAAAAGGGGAAAAGGCGATGGGGTAGGGCCTACACCCATTGACGCGATACTCTTTTGCCAAACGTGAGCTGTCGATGACGATAGTAACCGGACCATCGTTGACTAGATCAACCAACATGTGGGCGCCAAAACGGCCGCTTTCGACCACAAGACCGTGCTGGCGCAAAAGGCCAACAAAAAGTTTCACTAGCGGTTCGGCTTCTTCGGGAGGGGCTGCCTCCATGAAGCTGGGACGTTTGCCCTTTCGCGTGTC
>JAUSEJ010000149.1 GCA_030650265.1 Dehalococcoidia bacterium
ACGGCGACCGCCGCTTTATGCCCATCAAACAGCTTGGACTTGCTCTTGCGTCCATGGCGCATCTCGGGGTCATGCACCGAGACTATCCGATCCCGGCTTACCCCCTCCTTGATGCTCGCACCATCTGGCTTACGCTCTACGTCCTGAAGGAGAAGTTGCGACAACAAATCCGCTGCCTCGGCCAACTTCTTACATTCGTCGCTCTCAGGCGCATAAGCAGTCATAGCTCGCCGAGCCAACTCCAACAGACGGTCGGCATCGCTAACCACACCACTCAGAAACTTCTGCCTCGCTTTGGCATTCTCCCAGTCGACCTGACCATCCGCCTTGATACTCGCCGCACCAAAGTAGCGCGCGAGGTTGTGCGTCTCCGCCCATACCCCCAGCTTCGTTCCAGCCAAACCAGCCAACACTCGGCTGAGCATGACTATTCCGTCGGCCAGCAAATTATACGTATCCTTGACGGCGCCCCGACCGAGAATGTTGCTCGTGTCCAACACAGCCTTGATTTTGCGGCTCTTGAGATGCCCCGTCTGCCGAGCAAAAGCAAGGCTCTTGTTAAAAACCGCTTGGACTTCTTCGTGCAAAATGAGCTGGGCTCGAAAAAGCTGCAGCGTGCTCTTGGCAAAGGGGTGGTCCTCAATGCCAATGCCCAGAGCAACCTTCCAACGAACGTCAAAATCAGCATGGACCTTGGCCATCTCGTCGGAGACCCGGTCGTAGGTCTGCAAAAGCAGTGCGTTGGCTAGAAGGCTCGGAGGCACACTCGTACGTCCGTTCTTAAGGCAATACAACTTAGCGAATTCCTCGTCGCGGAAAAGTTTACCACGTTGGCCTGCCAAAATGCCGTAGAAGGAGTCTCGACCAACGAGTTCCAAGTATAGGTTGTCGGCCTCGAACAAGCCGTATTGACGGGATCGTTTGCCCAACATACCGAGCCTCCGTATGAAAGATCGGTCGTATTATACCACATCAACAAACAGTCTAGCAAGACTTTTCGGCTGCACTTCTAGAGGCCTGCAATCAGGCGTGTTATTCTGAGAGAGCAAGAAAGGGTCCTTCACAGCCAAGCCTGGGAAAAAGGATATTGGCCGCACGTGCCAACGCCCTACCAAGGGATGCTGCCCGCGCTGGCAGCGCTAGACCTCATCACCGAGAGCGGATAGGGCCTACATGCCACGCCTACAGGCCAATAAGGACAAATGGCGGCAGCGTTCACGAGCACATCAATGCGGCCAAAGGTCGCCGGCGCATGGCTAACCATTCCCTCCACATCCTCCAATTTCGCTATGTCCGTTGGCTGCGCGCTGGCTTTGCACCGTCGATCATGTATCTCTTGGGCTAGCTGCTCAATCTGCTTGGACGCGTGTGCGGCGACGACTACGTCGGTCTCATCCTCCGCCATGCCCAGCGCTATCGATCGACCGATACCGCGTCCACCGTCGATGCCGATGGCTACCTTAACAGCTAGCGAGCACTTTTCGTGAATCATTAGTACCTCCTTGGCTTCATCAGCTTGTGTCTCGTGGTTTGCTGGCCGTGAGGTGTGCCCGCAGAAGCAACTCGATTTGACTATTTTGTTGCTGAATGGCAGGTCGCCTATCTCACTTCATTCCAGCAAGGTGTCAGGCTCTTCATAAATACAGATGACTGATTGGTGCGAGCCATACTCAGTGATACCGGAAGATTCTAATGGAGGTGCTTAATAACAGCGCATGAACTCAGTACTCTGGCATGCGGCAATTGAGTATTCTTCCGAGATTTGATTGACGGAAAGTCGCTCGTGGAAGCACGAAAGTTGGCAAGAGCGAAACCCCAACAGGGTGAAAAGCACAGGAAACTGAAGCACAGAAACTGGAGGGGAGAACCGGGCGGGTCAGACCAAGAAACTAGTCATTTTCCCCCTAGTTTCCTAGTCAAAGAGCAGTAGACTTATGAGTCCCCTGCTCTGCCACTGAGCTACCCTGCCATACGAAACTTTGTTCTTTTCGTGCTTGAACGAGCCTATTATACCAGGCTCTTTCAGGCTTTGCAAAGATTTCGACTGGAAACTTTCTGCTGGTTAAGCGCAGAAACGTTGCAGATTGGCGAAATCCCCGACATCTTGTCGGCGGCTGTTGTCTGCCCAATGTCTCAGCAGATTCAGTCGCTTCGTCAACGAGGGGGTATAGGCGCCATTAGGGCCAGTCTTGCCGGTCAGGCGGAGTAGAGTATCCGTGTTGACGGAAGTGGCCGTCAAAGGCAAAAGCCAACCTTAGGTGTAGACGCTCCATGACTGCAAAACTGAGGGCATCACAGTCGGAGTAATCTTTGTCCTCGTATTGATAGAGGATCATCTCCGCCCGTTTTAGGTCGGCATCACTGACCGGTTCCACGGCAATCTCTTCCAACCCGGTGCGGAGGAAGGCGCGGGCTTCCCTTGCTCCCACTGTTCTGATTAGTCCGCCATAGGTTTCTACAATGACGTATCGGGTGGTAATGAGAGAATAGCGTTACCGAGCACAGAGCCCGATGGTGATCATTGCTCGTTGATGGAAGTCATCATCCGAGGCGACGACAGCCAGAAAGGCGGAGGTGTCAACAAAAATCTTCCGCTCGTCGATCGACCTGATCACACGCTCCACAAACTAAAGTGGGATCTCGTGCTTACGCCATGAGAATCCGCCGGGTTGCTTGCTTTTGCCGATACCGGCGATCTTAAACAACCCTGCGTTCTCTGTAAATACCGGCAGTTCCTTTGGACTCTTGCGAGTTACGGCCTTCTCGGCGCCTGCCTTTTTGGCACTCATAGTGACTGCTCCTTCTCGTTCCATCGACCTATTTTAGCACATTCGGCTCAGAATTGCTGCCCCTTTCCAGCAGTCCTTTCTGTTCTTACCCTCGCCTCATGACATCATAGATGGCATATTTGTACAGTTCACCCAAGGTCGGGTAGTTGAAGCAGGTGTTGATGAAAAGGTCGCTGCCCGCGTTCATCATTAAGGCATTGACGCCTACGTGGATTAGACCCGAAGACATCTCCCCGATGATGTGTACGCCAAGGAGGGTCATTGGTTGGATCAGGCTGTCGTTCTTTTTGAAGAGCAGCTTCAAGAAGCCGATTTCCTCTCCGATAATCATCCCGCGTGCGTTTTGGCTGTAGGAGGCCTTTCCCACGACGAAATCGATGCCTTGCCTTCGGCAATCATCTTCGGTCTTGCCTGCTCCGGAACACTCGGGAATTGTATAGATAGCCACAGGCAGAATCGGAGCCACTTGTTGCTTGTAGGGTTCCAAATTGAAGGCTTTGATCATGGCAAAGCGTGCCTGCTCCATGGAGGCCGATGCCAGGGCCGGTGCGCCAATAGCATCGCCGGCGGCGTAGATGCCAGTGAGGGCCTCGCGGGTCAAAGGATGTACTACCCTGAAATCATCATCAACTGACAAAAGGCCGTGATTGCCGGCCGTGATTCCGGCGGCTGCGAGGTTCAACTCCCCGACGTTGCTTGTACGCCCCGTAGCCAGCATCAGGGCGTCGCACTCAATGATTCGGCCGGAGTCCAGCTTGACTCATACAGCCCCTTGACGGGCGGGCAGAACTCGGCTCACGCGGGCATAAACACTTCAATGCCAATTGTCCGCATGCCATCTTCCAGCGCCAGAGAGATATCCCGGTCCAGAAAAGGCAGCAGGGTGTCGCCGCCGTTTACCAGAAAGACCTTGCCCCCAAGGCAGCGAATGTACACGCGGACTTACACCCTACGACGCCGCCCCCGATGTTGACCATTGTCCGCGGTATGCCTTCGAGTTGGAAAATGTAATCCGAGTCAATAATCGATGCACCGGCCGGGTAGTTCTCCGGTCTTCGGGGACGTGATCCGGTCGCAATCAGAATCTGGTATGGGCTTTTTCTTGGCATAATGGCAACCTCCTTGGTCGCCATTATGCCAAGAAAATCTCAGGGTGTTCAACCTCATAATACGTTATGGTATTTATGAAATGGTGTACTAAGTTGCCACCGGCGCCGTAAGCCCGAACGACCGATATTGAAACCGCCGCAGTGGCTTCTTGACAGGTCCAGCCCCATCCAATACACTACCTTCGTTGGCAGTCAAACTTCCGCCCACGGCATAAGTTCACAGTGTACCGATCGCCGCACGCCAATGAGGGCGGGCGCCGGGACTTTCAATATTATGTAAACTATTGGCTTGTTGGGGCGAGGCTTGAGGGCCTGCCATGAATCGACGATGATTTCATGATTGGAGGTACAAATCAATATGGATTTTACGCCGTCCGAAGAACAGGTAATGTTCAGGCGGAGCATTCGAGAGTTCGCTAGCAAGGAGATCGAGCCATACGCGGCCAAGAACGATGAGACTGGTGAGTTTTCCCTGGAGAACGTCCGTAAGCTGGGGGAGATGGGGCTACTGGGGCTGACGACGCCGGAGGAATATGGCGGCATGGGCGGGAGCGCGGTGGATTTCGCTATTGCCGCGGAGGAGATATCGCGCGCCGACGCTTCGATGGGCACTCTCCTGTCGGTCGCCAATTCCCTCTTCAACTTCCCCATGTACCGGTTTGGGAATGAAGAGCAAAAACAGCGGCACCTTGTGCCGGTTGCCAGGGGCGAGAAGCTAGGCGCCTACGGTCTCACCGAGCCCAACGCCGGCAGTGATGCTGCTTCCCTTCAGACCAGTGCCGTGCGCGACGGTGATTGCTATGTGCTCAACGGCAGCAAAGCCTTCATTACCTGCGGCGACGTGGCCGACAGCTTGATAGTGTTCACTTCGACCGACAAGTCGCAGGGATCACGGGGCATCACCGCTTTCATCGTCGAGAAGGCCATGCGAGGTTTCACTCCTGGGAAGAGGGAGAAGAAGTTGGGCATTTGCGCCTCGCCGACCGTACCCCTTTTCTTTGACGACTGCCGGGTTCCCGTCGAAAACCGTCTGGGCGACGAGGGCTTCGGCTTCAAGATCGCCATGCAGACGCTTGACGGCGGCAGGATCGGCATAGCAAGCCAGGCTTTGGGCATAGCCCAGGCTGCCTTCGAAGCCGCTCTTAGCTATGCTAAGACGCGAAAGCAGTTCGGTCAGCCAATTGCCGAATTCCAGGCCATAAAATGGATGCTGGCCGATATGGCAACGCAGATCGACGCCGCGCGATTACTTACCTTGCGCTGCGCTGACCTCAGGGACCGTGGCCTTCCACATGCAAAAGAGGCATCGATGGCCAAGCTTTTTGCATCGGAGACCGCCATGGCCGTGGCGACCAAAGCGGTACAGATTCATGGTGGCGTTGGCTATACGAAGGATTTCCCGGTCGAGCGCTATTTCCGCGACGCCAAGATCACGGAGATCTACGAGGGGACTTCCGAAGTCCAGCGACTCGTTATCTCCAACTATATTATTCGTTCCTAGAAGCGTAAGGTAAGGCGTCAACGGATTTTAAACGGATAAACGGATGGCCCTCTAGTTCCCATCCGTTTATCCGTTAGCCTCATCCGTTGACGCCCGTCGCCCTCTAATAATATATCGGTGAGGTACAGAAATGTTTGACAAAGACACGCTGTCTGAAATAGAGAAACTGCAGGCGGACTGGGACAGCAAAGCGGCAAAGACACCGGAGCGGCGCGACAGCTTCACCACTCTTTCCGGTTTACCGGTGAAGGCCATATACAGTCCAGCCGACCTGAAAGATACCAGCTTCAAAGACGATATCAGCTTTCCGGGCGAATATCCCTATATCAGAGGAGTTCACCCGACCGGCCATCGGGGACGGCTTTGGACCATGAGAATGTTTGCCGGCTTCGGATCGGCAGAGGAGTCAAACGCCCGTTACAAATATCTTCTCGATCACGGCGAAACGGGGTTGAGCGTGGCGTTCGACATGCCGACTCTCATGGGCTACGACACCGATGATCCGGCGGCGGTCGGCGAGTTTGGCAAGTGCGGCGTCGGCATATCATCCCTTGCCGACATGGAGATCTTGTTTGCCGGCATCCCTGTCGACAAAGTCACTACTTCCATGACCATTAATTCCCCGGCTGCCGTGATCTGGGCCATGTACATTGCGGCGGCGGAGAAGCGGGGTATTCCCTATGACAAGCTGGGTGGCACGATTCAGAACGACATTCTCAAGGAATACATAGCGCAAAACGAGTTTATCTTTCCCCCAGGGCCGTCCATGCGGCTCGTTGTCGACACCTTCGAGTTCGGCGCGCAGCATCTTCCCCTGTGGAATACCATCAGCGTCAGCGGCTATCACATTCGGGAGGCAGGCTCGACGGCGGTTCAGGAACTCGCCTTTACTCTGGCAGACGGGCTCGCCTACGTACAGGCCGGGGTGGACCGGGGACTAAAAGTCGACGACTTTGTCCCTCGCATCAGTTTCTTCTTCAACTCCCATAACGACTTCTTCGAGGAGATCGCCAAGTTCAGAGCGGCAAGGCGGATCTGGGCGAGGGAGATGAAGAATCGCTTCGGCGCCATGAGTCCGAGGGCAATGTGGCTACGCTTTCATACCCAGACGGCGGGCTGCTCCCTCACCGAACAGCAGCCGGAGAACAACATCGTTCGCACCGCTTTGCAGGCTCTGGCGGCCGTTCTGGGAGGGACCCAATCGCTTCACACGAACTCTATGGACGAGGCATTAGCCCTTCCCTCCGAGCATTCCGTTAAGATCGCTCTGCGCACCCAGCAGATAATCGCGCACGAAAGCGGTGTGACGAATACAGCGGACCCTCTTGGGGGCAGCTATTTCTTGGAGTCCCTCACCAACGAGATGGAAAAGGGCGCGTACGCCTATTTCGAGCGCATAGAAGCCCTCGGCGGGGTTATACCGGCGATCGAGAATGGCTTCTTCCAGCGCGAGATTGCCGACGCCGCTTTCCGCTACCAGCGGGACTTTGAAACCAAGAACCGGATCATGGTTGGCGCCAACGACTACGTGGAAGAGAAGCATGTGCGCATCCCGCTGCTAGTGATGGACCCGGAGGGGGAACGAAAGCACATGGACAGGCTGCACCGGATTCGCAACGAGAGGGACGCCCCGGCAGTTTCATCGCGTCTGGCGCAACTCAAACGGGCAGCAGAGGGTCAGGACAACCTGATGCCCCATATTCTGGATGCGGTGCGCGCTTACGCTACCTTAGGCGAAATCTGCGGCATATTCAGGGAGGTCTTCGGCGAATATCGTGAGTCCGTTACGACTTGAGTCTTGGGGAGTTGGGGGCCGCCAAGATGTTGCAAAGGGCACCGGCCGGATCTCATAGAATCGGCCCGGTGTTTTGTTGACGCTGGTCAGGGTCTGGTCTATACTATCATTGTCTAGGCTGATTGCATGAACAAACTTCTGATCGCTACGAGGAATCCGGGGAAGTTCGGAGAGTATATCCAGCTTCTGGCTGGTGTGCCCTTTGACTTGACCAGCCTTGACCGAGAGGGTATCGACGCCGATGTCGAAGAGACGGGCAACACCTTCGAGGAGAACGCCATCCTAAAGGCCACGGTCTATGCAAAGGCCAGCGGCTTGCTCACTCTGGCCGACGATTCCGGCCTCGAGGTGGACGCTCTCGCTGGGGAGCCCGGAGTATATTCCGCTCGCTACGCCGGCCCGGGTGCCAGCGATGAGGACCGGGTCCGGTTTCTTCTCGACAAGTTGGCTGGCGTGCCTGAGCAGCGACGGGCGGCCCATTTTCGCTGTGCCATCGCCATCGTCGATCCAGTTTGCCTCCTCAAGGTCGTGGAAGGAAGACTGGATGGGACGTTGACCACTGAGGGCAGGGGATCGAATGGTTTCGGCTACGACCCGATCTTCTACGTGCCGGATCTGGATAGGACTGTGGCCGAGCTCTCTGCCGCGGAGAAGAACGCGGTAAGCCACAGAGCGCGGGCGGCCATGGAGGCCCGAACTTTTCTTGTCGGCCTCTGTCGTTAAGGAAGGCGGTTTGGCGAAATGGGATGTATTACAGATAGTTTCAACCGGCCAATCAACTATCTGCGCATTTCGGTTACCGATCGCTGCAACCTTCGTTGCCAGTACTGCATGCCATCCGAAGGCATAGTTCCCATTGCTCAGGACAAACTACTTCGATACGAGGAAATAGTGTCGATCGTACGGGCTGCCAGTAGGCTCGGCATCTCGAAGATCAGACTGACCGGGGGCGAGCCTCTGGTAAGAGCAGGATTCGTGGATTTTGTGGCGATGCTGGGCGAGATTGAAGGGATAGACGACATTGCCCTGACCACCAACGGGACACTTCTCGGGAAGTACGCCAGCGACCTCCGAAAAGCAGGCCTTCGTCGCGTGAACGTCAGTCTGGATACGCTGCGAGCTGACAGGTTCGAGCAGATCGCTCGACGACCCGGGTTGACTGATGTCCTCAAGGGCATTGATGCGGCCAACGACGCTGGACTCACCCCGGTAAAGGTCAACGTCGTAGTAATGAGGGGGGTGAACGACGACGAGTTGCTTGATTTTGCCCGCCTCACCATGGACAAGGACTGGCACGTACGATTCATTGAGGTCATGCCAATGGGAGAAGAAGAAGGCGTCGAGTACGGTCCCGAGACCTTCATCTCCGTGGCAGATATGCTGCCTCTTCTTAGTCCGCTGGGCGAACTCAATCCCTGCAAGATTGAAGCGGGCAACGGCCCGGCCAAGTATTACAGTTTGCCCGGTGCCAAAGGAACAATCGGTTTCATCAGTCCCGTCAGCGAGCATTTCTGTTTCGACTGTAACCGGCTCAGGCTGACCGCCGATGGGCATCTGCGCCCCTGTCTCATGGACATAAACGAGGTCGATCTCAAGTCACCTATGAGGGCGGGTATTTCTGACGAGGGACTCGAAGATCTCGTCAAGCAGGCGATTTTGAAGAAGCCCGAGAGGCATCTACTTCACCAGTCGCTCAGGCCAGGCGGCCGAGCCATGGTGCAAATCGGAGGCTAGACCTTGACCTTTTCCCATTTCGACCAGTTCGGGCGGGCCAGAATGGTCGATGTCTCGGACAAATCCGACACCGACAGAGAGGCCATGGCTCGTGGCCGGGTCAAGATGCAGCCGTCCACGCTCGCCCTCATAAGGGAAGGCAAAGTGGCCAAGGGCGACGTTCTGGCCGTGGCTCAAGTAGCGGGCATTATGGCCGCCAAGCGAACCTCTTCCCTAATCCCAATGTGCCATCCCCTCTTGCTCTCGTCCGTGACCATCGAGTACGCCTTCGACGAGGCAAACGCCGCCATCGAGATCAGCGCGACCGTGAAGACCACGGGCAAAACCGGGGCCGAAATGGAGGCCTTGACCGCCGTATCCGTGTCCGCCCTCACCATCTATGACATGTGTAAGTCCGTGGATCGAGGCATGCGAATAGAGGAAATCCGCCTGTCCAGGAAAAGCGGCGGCAAGAGCGGCACGGTAGAGCTTAGCTGATGTCCAGACCTCAGGAACTCGTCCTTAAACGTGAACTGTCACAATTCTCGGCTTGAAGATTAGTCACAGTCCATGGCCGCAGTGATCGACCTGGCCCGGGTTAGAGACACCCGACGAATGGACGGCTGTGATCGTGGAGTTGACATCACCAGGCGCCCTAGTAGATCAATTCCAGATTGGCAACCGGCGTTGTGATCTTCCTTCCATCGTCGAGCTCGATCGTAGCAACCGGGGCCCGCAGCCCGCTCTCTATCTCTTGTGGACGTCGGGATAACTCGAGGACTCGACCGGACAGGCCAAAGAATGGGGATCGGACTAGCCGCACGCGACTGCCGGGCGCCAGGTCAGGTACGCTTCGGGCTCTCCCGAGGGGCTCGTCGGATAGCAGGATTACTGCCTCGGCCCGTCCATTTAGGTCTGGTCGGAGCCAGGTCTGCTTGCCCTGGTTTCTCAGGAGAATGTCGAAGGCCGGCGGGTAGATGCCCATCACGCCGAAGCCATCGGTCACTACGATGGTCGGGGAGAAGGCGCTGCCAAGGGTTTGCCAATTCTCGTGGCCCGTGGCCCTGACGCTGCCCAGTATCAGGCCCCTGGCGCCCACCGCCAATGCCTTGGCCAGCACGCTATCGTCCTCAATGCCGCCTCCGACCAGGACGCAGCCCAGGCAGCTACGGTCGAGACGATCGCCGGTGATTAGCCCGTCAGGGCCGTCGCCCAACACCTTGAGAGTCCCGAAGATCTCTCCTCCGACCCCGAAAGCCCCCTGGATGACGGCCGCACCTGTCTCGATGACGACTGATCTCCTCGCGACGATCGCCGTGATCTTGCCAGGCGCGTCGGCCCAAACCACGCTCTGTCTTTCTGGCCGTCTGATCGTTACCTGGCCACTGTCGAACGAGACGAACTCAAATGTGCCGTCGATTGGCGAAACGCATTCTTTCTTGCCCCACAGCAGCGACCCCCTTTTGCGAGCAATTACTTCTTTGGCCTTTACTTGATCCCCCACCTGCTTGACCAGATAGGCCGCCAAATCTTTGGCGCGCACGCCGAGCATTTCGGCCACTGGCACATGGGCGGGCGGTGCCGGCAGCACAACCCGGGCGATGGGCGTCCCGGGCTGAACAGCGTCGCCAACGCGCACGACGATCTCACCCCCGCCTGAGAGGGCTCTCTCAATCCGGTAAGTGGTGGAAGAAGCGATCTTGATGGCGAGCGGCTTGATCAAAAAAGGGCTCCTAACTACACGGTGTTGCTCATGGCGCTGTACCAGCCGGATATTTTGTCTATTCTCTGGCGCTCGTCAACCGGCAATTGAAGCGGCCTACCCCTGGCGTCGATGATGACTCCCACTATTCCACCGGTGACACCTAGCTCGACGCTTCGACCCTTTCGACCATCGCCGATGTGGAATTCCCCGGTTGGCTGGATGAGCAGGCGAGCCGTCTGCGTCTCTCCCAGGGGAATGGTGCGGATCTCCCCCCACGCCACGTCCAGTTGGGTTTCTTTTCCTCCGGCGTAAATCACCCTGATACGAGCAGCGACCTGCCCATCCTTGCCGGATCCATGCACGGGTACAACCGTACCCAGGCGCACCAGGCTATCCTTCACGAGAACCTCTCCCGCCGCCTGAGGAAAGGCGTGGGCGATGGCGCCCAGCGAAGGCAACAGTCCCTGAGGGTCAAAGGCGAGGCTCGTGACCATGGCTGGTTGGAAGGCGTCGAGAAGAAGCAGGGCAAGTCTGCCCGGGCGGGGCAGGTGAGTAAGGAATCCGCCAGTACCGATTATCAGGCCATGCGTTATGTCAACACCACGGGCGGCATAGCCGATGGCTGCCCGGGCGAAGGCCTCTTCGATCAGCAACTCGTCCGCAAGCTGGGGGACCGTGCCGGGGCGCAGTCCCTTGTTCAAACCGACAGCCACAACGCTCTCCTCGTCAGAGGAAAAGGGCAGCCATTTCGTGATCGATTCGCTGCCAGCGGCAGCCAGGACACCGCTGATGCCCTGTCCCATACCGTATCCTGTCGACACCACAGTGCTACCAAGATCTTGGGACGCCGTTACCAGAGTCGTGAGGCTGGCATCAAGATCTACGACAAGGACGTCGGCCCGGGTCTGCCTGGCGATGAATTGAGCCGCAACTGCCAGGGACTTGGGCGTCGCCACCGTGGCGCTCCATCGATCGCCAATAAGGGAACCGGGGCTCTTGAGCCCGGCGGTTGAAAGAGCCAGGTAGAGTTCGTTTATATGTGTGGTCGCCGCCTCGACAGAATACACGCCCGCCGGCGAGAGAACAGGTTCAACGCCATGCAGACCCAGCACGGCGCCCAGTGCTTTGTTAGTCTCCGCCTGAGCCGCCGGGACACCAGACAGCAGAAGAGGCAACTTGGTGCCATTCGGGCCCAAAAGCTCGAGCCCGGCCAGGAAGTCGCAGATCTCTCTTAGGATCAACCCCCCGCTACTCTGTCCGGCCAAGAAAAGGATGGCGTCTGCACGTGACTCCCGTATCTCCTTTTGTTTCTGCTGACGCCTGTCCTTTCGTCTGATATCCTGAAGGCAGAAGGAGGCCACTACCTCGGCAACCGTACCGGCCGCGACTTTGGCGGTGTCCGCCCCTAGCTGGCCGGCTGAGATGCCTGTAGAGATCAGACGAAGCGGTTTCCCGGCGCTCCAGGCCAATACAGTCGAATCGACGCCACTGCCGTCCAACGCTTCCGGCATTATCACCTGCTGGCCCAGCAGAATAGCTCGACCGGTCTTCTCTTCGAGGTCTCTGACGGCCTCAGCCAGGCCGGTTGTGAAGTTGCCAGGTGTCGTGTGCGCCTCGCCCAGGGCGACAAAACGGTATTCGCCGTCGACCTTGTCGACCAGAATCGCCCGACTGAAGGCCGATCCGCAATCGAAGGCGAGAATCGATTCTGTTCCTTCACCAGCCATTTCTCACCACTTCCAGGAGGAAACTAATCCTCCCGACCAGAAGAGCGATACGGGAGATGGCGATGGAGGCAAATAGAGCGCCGAAGGCCATCATCATGAAATACTTCCCTAGAATGCCTGCTAACTGGATCGGCCGGCCAAATCGGCCCAGTCGTTTGCCGGTGAAATGGAAGTAAAGGAAGACGCTGACAACACCGACCACAATGGAGAGATTGCTAAGACTTCCTCGCCAGGCCTCCCATGTCATCTGAGTGGGGACAACCGGCAGGACTGTCGCCAGCGCCTGGGGCGCCAGCAGCCCGGCAGATGCACCGACGATCGCTAGAGCGGCCCCCGCGCCGACGACTATGGCAAGCGAAGTATTCGACAGCCATGCCAGGGGTTTGATCGGTCGCAAGAGCAGCAGGACGCCCAAAAGCAAGGGGATGAGGAGAGGTAGATTCTCCCCGGGCGCGTCCTTTAGCTTATAGAAGAGGTTGCCGAGCAGGACGTTCTGGTATATCAAGACAAAAGTCCAGCCCACTGAGGTGCCCACAAAGATGTGCTCGGCCAGCTTGTATAGTGGATTGTCCGATAGCACGTAGCTCAAGACGATCAAGGTCAGAGCCGCGGCTACCCAGATTCCGATAACTGTAGAGTCCAAATTTATCTCCTCGACTAGCCGGGCTGAGACGCGCTCCCCCGTTTTGGTTTCTTCAGCATGGATCGCAGGTAAGCAAAGTTACCGGCTACGATCACCAGCGCCAGAAAAACGCCGCCAAAGGACTGGGCGTCGGTCGCAGAGATGGCGAATCCGGGCTCGTTCGTGACCAGTTCGTATTCTGCCGCCCCCCGGATGCCGACCAGCTTTCCCTTCAATTGGGCCGCGTTACTGGCAGACGAGTAAGGCTGCGCCCAGGGGAGGGCGGCAGAGCTTAGACCGGCGACCATCCGTATCCCTTTGAAGGTAGCCGAAACCTGAGTCACCCAGCTTGTCAGAACCTCCGGCTCTGACGACAGGATCACTACGAGGTCGGCGCTCTTGAGACTGTTGATTGCTTTAAGGATCGGCAAGTTCTTGGTCGGGATGCCGAAGTGATCGACGCCGTAACTAGCGGAGAGATCGGCCATCATGTTGCGAATTGCCACCTCGCCGCCGGGGAGATAGCCAAGGTTGACTACCTGGTTCCCGTATTCATAGCCCCTTGTCCCCTGCAGAGCGCGGTCCAGTACCCGTTGGGCCAGCTTTCCTCCTTCGGGAATCAGGCTAACAGCCACGATCTTCGCCTTCCTACTGACGAGGTGGCGGACCAGCGCCTCGGCAATGGGGGCCATCTCTTCGTCGGTTCCCGGTGTCCAATCGAAGGTAACTAGAACATTCGCTGCTGGTGGCAGAGCCTGAATAATATCGAAAACGACGGAGGTGTCGTGCTGCGGCTCGAGGTTGATGCCCATGGGAAAGAGAAGGGGGATGGAAATGACCACCACAAGGAGCAAAGAGAGCAATGTGAAGCGGCGCGTCCCTGGCAGCGAGGCAGTTGCCGTTATTTGGGACTTTGACTGTAGAATATCAGCGAACACCGCCTCGTATCCCTGCCCCTGATCCTGCTCAGCTGCCGGCAGCGTCGGCGCCAGTTGACCCTGAAAAGGTCGGGCGAGAGCAATGCCTGGCGAGACGATCGCTGCTGTTATTGAAGCCGTCCTGGGGTCTGCCGCCCGCGATTCATCGCTTGCTGCTGCCTCATCAGAGGGCAGCAAGGAAGGCAGGGTCGAAATCAAAGGATCAAGCAGGCCTGTCTCCTCCACCTCAAACTCAAGAAGCCAATCGTGTAAGGCTCTCGCCCTGGCCGGCTCGGCAATTTCCAACCAGTCCGGGAGGGATCGTGTTTTTGCAAAAGACTCTTCTGAGTCGTCCAGCCAGGCCGGAAGCGCTCTGGCTTTTTGCCGATCCAATTCAGGGAGAAAAAGCCAGGCAGGCAGGTATGGTCGCTCCCTGACCTCCGGACTGGCTTCAGGCGCCAAAACATCATCTGAGAGGTCGAGACAGGCCGGAAGCGTTCTCTCGCTTAGCACCTCCGGTTCCTCAATTTCGAGCGGGGTCGGGAGTGCCGGCGGCGATTGGGTCGATTCTGGAATGTCTAACCACTCTGGCAGCCGGTCCGGGCGAAGCATTCCCTCCGCGTCAGGCGAAATCGCCGGTTCCGTTGCCTCTGCCACTGGATCCAAACTATCCTGAGCGGCATAGAACGAATGGCCGGATTCGCTGTCTTGAACTTTGATGGGCGCCGAGTCCCCGGTCGGCATCTCGGTCTCAGGTTCCTCCAAGGCTGGAAGAAGCGAGAACATAGAGGGAACATCGGCCTCGAATGAAGGCAGCTCGTCCTCAAGCTCCAATGCGTCGATGGCCGTCCAGGATGCCGGCTGCATTGGCGCGACAAGGTCTGCAATAGGTTGTCCGCAAGACCGGCAGAAGCGACTTCCGGCTATGTTCGCCGAAGCGCATTCCGGGCAGATCAGGCCCGGTTCGCCGAACGAAGCACCGCACTTGTTGCAGAACTTGCTACCGGTCCTATTGGCCGTATTGCAAACCGGGCAGTAAATCAAAACGGACTCCTCTTCCCCACCCCTTAGTCGAGATACTGCCTGTCAGCGCTGCCCAGTACCCGGAGGCCTGCGGTGATGGTGCCCAGAGCCACGCCGAGGAGTATGCCCCTGACCGCCGCCATAACGGGAGTGTTAAGCAGCCAGCCAGAGACCTCGGACAATCCTGGCACCAGTCCGCCCAGGGGAACCTGACCGATAAGGACAATTAGGCCGGAAATCACCATGACGGTCGCCTGGGGACTGCGAAGGCGAAACGTCCGGTAGGCAGCGGAAGCGATAAAAAAGGCGAGCAGCGAGAATATCGTGGCATTGAGCGGCAGGAAGACGTATGTAAAAGTCCAATCGACGAAAGGATTCATTAACCCACCGCCTCCTGGCAGGACGCCCATAACGATGACGAAAAGCATCACGGTCAACAAGGCGAAGCTGTACATCCAGCCAGTTTGGGCCCTGACGACTCTTCTCACGTGCACCCTGATGATGTTAATCATACCAAGAATAAGAGCGAAGGCGCCAAGAATCGTCACCCAACGAAGGATGAGATCGCCTGCCGCCTTTAAACCAAGTGAGCCCTCGATAAAGGAGTTCAGGAGGACGATGATGCCAACTCCAGAGGCCACTGCTGTCGGAACAGCCCGTTTCATAGTCGAACTCCTCAAAAAACTTAATAGCCAAAGCCCAGTCGTTTGCCAAGATCCGGATCTAGCGACACGGCAATCGTCAATGCCACGATCAGGATCACGATGACCAGGCGAACTGCATCTTGAGCTATTAGGCTGCCAATGCGGGCGGGCGATGGTCGCAGGTAGGAGCCAAGGGCAAACAACTCCTCGCCGATGACCGGATAATCGGCGGTGGCAACGACAAATGGTAAAACAGTGGGATCGGCGGCAGCCACAAGCTGTTTGGCGTCATTTCTGGCCCCCGCCTCTCCCATCAAGAGGTATTCTGGCCCGAAGGAACCTACCATGACGTTGAAGCCAATATTCTCGTCGGCGATAACCCGCATCACTCCGGCGGCATAAGCGACGGGCGTGGGAGCGATGAACCTGTTGTTATCGGGCTGAAACCCTATACCCCCGCTCGTTTCGGCGTAGGCGTTCTGGACGGTGCTTTCCATAATGGGCAGCGCCAGGGCGCTCGAGGTTGTGACGACCAGCGGCGGACCCGCGGCAGCGGTTCTCAAGCCCATTTCCCGCATAAAATCAATTCCAGCGAGGGTCTGAAGAGTCAACCCGTCGCCCAAGCTCCCGGTACCAAGGGAAAAATGTACAGCCTTCCCGGTTTCGGCGGCGGTTTCTACGTTCCGGTCGAGGTCGTCGATCCCTTCGATTCCCCGGAGCAGGGGGAATCGTAGCGACTGAAGTCGTCTCGAGAAGTAGAAGGTAAGGCCACCGATCAAGACAATGGACAACATACCAAGTAGATAGGCTAATCCGGGCCTATAGTTCGAGTAGAAGATCAGGTCCATGTAAAGATCGGCAATTACGTTGATGAGCCTTTGTAGGATGAACATTTGGATTATTCGCGTCCTCGCTCAAGTCTGCTTATCAACAGGTCCACGTTCGCCCTATCTTCAAGTAGAAGGGCGATGTCACCAGGAAACCGGCTACCCATGGCAAAACTCAGGACAGGCTGGAATAGGAGCACGGTCTGACTGGCAACGAAGCTCAGAGGCTTGTTGGCCTCCAGGAAAAGAATAGCGGGGCCTGACATGCCTTTTCGTTCTATCCATGCAGCCATCTGCTCTATGAGTCTATCCAAGTTGTCATTGGCTACTGGCATAATTAGTCAAAGCGAGGGTCCACTGCTCCAGCCTTAGTCCGAGGGTATACTACCATGATCGGCCCGTCTTGTCAAGATCAGACACGCCCATCCCCGCACTTGCCGCCACAGACCGGCTGATGTATCATTGTTGATGAAGAGGCCGACTTGGTTTGGAGTAGTAATGGAGCAACTGACTAATCGATACCGGCTTATTGAACTGGTCGGACAGGGAGGCATGGCCAAAGTCTACAGGGCGGAGGATCAGCTTCTCGGCCGATTTGTCGCGGTCAAGGTTTTGCGCGAGCAGTACGCCAGCGACAAGGCCTTTCTCGGAAGATTCCTGCAAGAGGCCAGATCGGCAGGAAGCCTATCTCATGCGAACATCGTGAATGTTTTCGACGTAGGCGATGAGGCGGGAAGATATTTCATCGTAATGGAGTTCGTCGAAGGTACCAGTTTGAAGGATATGATCCAAAAGGAAGCTCCCTTCCCGGTGGGTCGCGTCGTTAGCATAGCGAGCCAGATTTGCGCCGGGCTTCAGGCGGCTCACGTGAAGAACATCGTTCACCGGGACGTAAAGCCCCAGAATGTGCTAGTGACACCGGAAGGTCAGGTTAAGATCGCCGATTTTGGCATCGCTCGCGCCCTTGGCGATGCTTCGTTCTCGGAGACCGGGCAGATCTTCGGCTCGATTCACTACCTATCACCGGAGCAGGCCCAGGGCAAACCGGCCACCCCGGCATCTGACATCTACGCACTGGGAGTAGTCTGTTACGAGATGCTGACCGGCCGTTTGCCATTTAGCGGTGAAACCGTGGTTGGCGTGGCGCTGCGCCACATCCAGGAGGCTCCCTTATCACCCCACCAACTGAATCCGGCAATTCCACCCACCCTTGAGGCCATCGTCCTCAAGGCGCTGGCGAAAGACCCGGCGGCGCGATACGGGTCGGCCAAGGAGATGGGGCAGGCTCTGCGAGAATACACCGAACTTGGCGGTCAAGCGACTGGCGTCATCAATACGGTCCAATCCAAAGCCAAGCCTGTGGTCGGCGCGGATACGGCGGCGTTGGCGCCGGCAGTTGCGGACGATAGTGGTCAAATAAGCAGGCGCTCCGGCTGTGGTGGCAATTTTCTCCTCCTTGTGCTGACCATTCTCGCCATAATCAGCGTTCTGGGATTGTGTGCCCTCGGGGCCACACTAGTTCAAACCTACAGAGATAAGTTCACTATAAATATTCCCACCATCATAATTACCCCGCCGGTTCCGACAGCGACTGCCGGTTTGCCGGTGAAGGTTCCCAGGGTGGAGGGAATGGATGCCGCGAGGGCGCGTCAGACAATCGAGTCCGTAGGACTAACATACCGTGAAGGCCCGCCTGAGTTCAACAACTCAATTCAGGTGGGCCAAGTTATTCGACAGTCGGTTCAGCCTGAGACCAACGCAGTTCGGGGGTTCGAAGTGTTGGTGGTACTGAGTAAGGGACAACAGCCCGCGGAAGCACCTGCGGTCACCGGCATGAAATTCACCGATGCTAGCGCAAAGCTCGTAGCTATGGGATTCACCGTGGTTCGGCAAGACCAGTTAATGCGAACGAACGCGCCGGAAACGGTCTACGATCAGTTGCCCAAGGCAGGAGCCGAACTTCCTCGTGGCTCGGCAATCACTCTTATCGTCAGTGTGGCCAGCGACAAATTCACAGTTCCCAATGTTGTGGGTAGGTCCGAGGAGGACGCCAAGAAAGCGATCACCGATGCAGGCCTACGCAACAACCCTTTCACCAATTATCAGGGGCATGGCGATTTGCCGGAAAGGCTTCTTGAAATGGTCCAGGTTGGCGAAGTTCTCAGCACCAAACCTCCGGGAGGCACGGAGGTCACATCCGGAATGGAGATCTTGATGGCCGTGAGAAAAGACTGAGCCCAATTCAGGTCGCCTGCCAATTTGACATAGTAACGGCATTGGACTAGAATCCTACCGAGAAGACTACTACACTTGAATTCTGACCCCGACCAGTTTGGGCCCGGGGTTTTATTTAGAAATGAGAAGACATGTTTCAAAAGACGATTCTTGACAACGGCATGGCGATCGTAACTTCGGAAATGCCCCACACCCGCTCGGTGAGCGTGGCCATATATATTGGGGTCGGCTCTCGCTATGAGAGCGAGGAGCAAGCGGGCCTGTCACATTTTGTCGAACACATGCTGTTCAAAGGGACCGAATCAAGGCCCACGGCCAAAGAGATCAGCGACACCATCGAGGGTGTCGGTGGCGTCTTAAACGGCGGAACCGACAGAGAGCTTACCGTGTACTGGAGCAAGGTAGCCCGTCCTCATCTGGGAATGGCGATAGATCTGCTGGCGGACATGATCCTCAGGTCGCGCTTCGACCCGGCTGAGGTCGAGAAGGAGCGCAAGGTGGTCGTCGAAGAGATCAATATGGTCAACGATTCGCCACACCAGCTCGTCGATGTCGTCATCGACGAAGTCGTCTGGCCGAATCAACCTCTTGGCCGGGACGTGGCAGGAAGCAAAGACACGGTTACCACTTTCACGCGCGACATGGCTTTGGGCTATCTCCATTCCCATTATGGGCCGAGCAATACGGTTGTGAGTGTGGCGGGGAACGTAACCCACGAGGAAGTAGTAGACCGCCTGCACAAGGCTTTTCAAGACTGGCCTGTGATTGCGCCGACCACTTTTTCGGCGGCTGAAGATGGCCAGCGGGAGCCCCGGCTAAAAGTCGAGCAGAGGAAGATAGAACAGGCCCACGTATGTCTGGCCGTTCGTGGCTTATCCAGCCAGCATCCGGATCGCTTCATTTTAGATGTTCTTAACGTCATCCTCGGCGAGGGAATGAGTAGTCGCCTGTTCCTCGAGCTTCGCGAAAAACAGGGTTTGGCCTATGACGTTCATTCTTACGTAAGCCATTTTCTCGACTGCGGAGCAGCCGTCGTCTACGCCGGCGTTGATCCTTTGCGGATAGAGGCCACTATCAACGCCATTCTAGAGCAATTGAGCCGCCTCAAGGAGGGCATTTCGGAAGAGGAGATCACCAGGGCAAAGGAGTTCAGCAAGGGTCGCATGCTCCTTCGCATGGAAGATACTCGCAGTGTTTCCAGTTGGATGGGCGGTCAGGAGTTGTTGACGGGGCGCATCCTATCAATCGATGATGTAGTTTCTATTGTTGATGCCGTGATGCCGGACGACCTCCGGCGTATGGCCCGGCAGATCTATACCACCGACAAACTGAACATGGCGGTAGTAGGGCCGTTCAAGAGCCAGAAACGTTTTGCCGGTCTCCTGCGGTTTGGCCCTGATTTGCGAGTTTGAGCACTTCCCCCAAGCTCCCGACGATCGGACAGTCGAGATTTCTATGTAGTCCGTCGCGGTCGAGAAAAACCGGGTTCATGCCCGCCGCCCGGGCGCCGATGATGTCTGTATGGTAGGAATCGCCGACGTAGATGGCTTCGTGAGATTTCACTTCCGCTCTCGATAGGGCCAACTCGAAGATTCGGGGATTGGGCTTGGCGACTCCCACAAGTGAGGAAACGACGACGAAATCCAGATACTTTGTCAGTCCCAACTGGTGGAGGATGGCGGGAAGCTGCACACCCCAGTCTGATACGACACCCTGAATATACCCCCGTCGCTTGCCTTCGGCCAAAGTCTCTTCGGCATCCGAATAGGCGCGCCAGTACTCGTGTTTGGCGTACTCGTCGTAAATCGCCCCGGCGCAGGCTCCTACCACCGTCGATGGAACATCAATGCCCGATTGGCGTAGGGCCATGGCATAGTAGTCAGTCCAAAGTTGGCGGATGGCTGCTTCGCTAGCCCAGATTTGTGCGTCCTCTTTTTGCACCGCGACGAACTTCCCCTGAGCTAGCGCGAGGGCGTCCTTGAAAGAGTCAGGGTCGGCTGTGATGCCAAAACGGTCACAAATTAGCAGGCTCACCGCCTGAATAGGTAGATGGGGAGAGATTAAAGTGAAACCGGCGTCATATATGATTGCCCTGATGTTTGGGATGTCCAACATTCTCCTCATCGTTGCGCATTTATGCGCTGGAGAGACCTGTGCAGGATGATTATAGCACACTTCGATAAATTGCCGGTGCTGGCGCCCAAATTAATCGGGAGAGACGCCGGCCAAAACAGTCGGGGATGTGATATAATAGCGAGACTAGTGCCGATTGAGCACCAAATGGAGCACATATGCTTTTTCAATTTTTCGATCTTGACCAGTTGACGCGCGATCCCATGACTTTCTTCCTCAACCTGCTGTTCGGTCTTGTGATCGGCGGATCGGCCATCCTGGTGGCCATCACAATCCATGAATTTTGCCATGCCCTGGCGTCCAACTATCTTGGCGACCCGACAGCCAGGCGTCTCGGGAGGGTATCTCTCAACCCTTTGGTGCACCTGGACCCGCTGGGGACTTTGTTCTTGATTTTGGCGGGTTTTGGCTGGGGGAAGCCCGTACCTGTGAATGGCTATGCACTTCGCGGCGGCCTGATCAAGGGCATGGCCATGGTCTCCGCCTCTGGGCCGCTTTCCAATTTGAGCTTGGCGGCTGTCCTCGCCCTGGCGGTTCGTTTTGGCCTGTTCAATTTCGTCGAGACTGGCCCCTATGCCCTTGAAGTGTTCCTCAAGGCCTGGGTCCAGACGCTGATTTCCATCAACCTCGTTCTGGCGGTGTTTAACATGATACCCGTTGCGCCGTTGGATGGATTCAAGGTAGCGGTCGGCATCCTGCCACGCGAACTGGCCATTCCCCTGGCGCGGACGGAGCAGTACGGTATGGGGATTCTCCTGGTGCTCGTGATTTCCGACCAAATATTCAGAATTGGCATCTTGAGTTTTGTTTTGGGACCGATTGTGAACGGACTATTTAGACTGTTTCTCGGATCGACTGGGGCTGTTTTCTTGGCTCGGATGAGTTCATAGGAGGAGTAGAAATGGATCGAATTACCATCATCGGTCTGGGCCTGATCGGGGGATCGCTGGGCCTTGCGCTGAAGAAAGCAAACATAGCCGGGCTTGAGATTGTCGGTTACAATCGGGGGGCGAAATCAAGCTTGAAAGCGCGCAAAATGGGAGCTGTCGACAAGCTCGAATGGGATATCGCCAGCGCCGTAAAAGATGCCAGCATTGTAGTGATCGCTGTGCCGCCAACGGCAGTCAAGTCGATCATGGAAGCCATCGCTCCCCATTTGCCTGCTGGCTGTATTGTGACAGATGTGTCCAGTACCAAAGCTCAGGTGATGGAATGGGCGAGGGAGATCCTGCCCTCTTCGGTCCATTTCGTCGGTGGTCATCCGATGGCAGGCAAAGAGACGTCAGGTATAGTCGGCGCCGATGCCGATTTGTTTCAGAACACCACGTATTGTGTCGTTCCCTCGCTCACGGCCCCGACCGAGGCTGTTGACGCCATCGTTGAGATAACCAAACTCGTGGGAGCGACGCATCTGTTTGTGGATGCCACAGAGCACGATGGCTTTGTGGCTGGCATCAGTCATTTACCCATGGTGCTATCTAGTGCTCTCGTAGCCTGCACGACCAATAGCCCGGGCTGGCGCGAGATGTCCAGACTAGCTTCGAGCGGCTATCGTGATGTTACTAGATTGGCATCCGGAAACCCGACCATGGGGCACGATATTTGCGTAACGAACAAGGATTCCATCTGCCGGTGGATCGATACTCTTGTCGAGGAGCTTCAACGATTCAAATCACTAATCGACCAGGGCGGCGAACAACTCACACTTGAGCTTGAGCGATCGCAATTGGCGCGCGACAAATGGCTTGCCGGCAAGCCGGAGTCGAGCGTGGCGGCCATTGTGAAAGAACACGGCAGTACAACCGAGACTCTGATGGGATTCCTTGTCGGGCAGCGTCTGGCGAAATCAATGCGGGGTCCCAGGTTCGACGATCAGACCCAGCCAAAGTAGTTTCGGGATACGGATCACATCTCATAGGAAGAAACAGAACGCCGTGAGGGAAAATGGGGAGAACCGTTTGGCCTAGTGCCCGCCTTGCCGGCCGGGTGGTCGTGCAGGGTGACAAGTCCATCTCGCACCGGGCGATCATCTTTAACGGCCTTGCCGAAGGGGTGGCCACGGTAACCAACTTCTTGCCAGGAGCAGACTGCCTTTCAACGGTCGGCTGTATGAGAGCCCTGGGCGTGCCGGTAGAGATTAGTCGTGTAGTCGGGGATGGCGATTCGTCTCACAAGCAACAGGCCGGGTATGGGGAAGATGATTCATACACTCTTAGGGTGACCGGTAGGGGTCTCAACGGGCTATCAGAGCCACTCGATATTCTTGATGCGGGAAATAGCGGCACTTCCATGCGATTGTTGTCCGGTGTCCTCGCCGGTCAGTCTTTTCTAAGTGTCTTGACCGGCGATTCCTCTCTCCGCGCGCGTCCTATGGGTAGGGTGGTAGATCCCCTTCGCCGGATGGGCGCTCGCATCGATGGCCGGAAGAACGGTACTCTGGCACCGCTGGTCATTCGCGGCGGTAATCTTCAGCCTATACAGTACGAAATGCCGGTGGCTAGCGCCCAACTTAAGTCCGCTATTCTGTTAGCCGGTCTCTATGCTTCGGGGGAGACAGTAGCCATCGAGCCGGCCCTATCGCGCGACCACACAGAGAGAATGCTATCTGCAATGGGGGCAGAGGTAACATGTCGAGTCGATCCCGGTACGGGAGCCAATTCCGTGACGCTGACGCCGCCGCGTTCGCTTCGCGCTGTCGACGTCGACGTTCCGGGCGACATTAGTTCCGCTGCTTTTTGGTTAGTGGCCGGCGCCATTCATCCAAATGCCGGGATAGTAATCGCCAACGTAGGCGTGAATCCAACGAGAACCGGCATACTTGACGCCCTCGCAATGATGGGAGCCAAGATTAGAGCGCAAGGGCAAAGATTTCAAGGTGGAGAGCCGGTCGCTGACTTTGCGGTGAGTTCAAGCGAGCTGGAGGGCATTGAGGTAAAGGGTGATCTCATCCCCCGTCTAATCGACGAGATTCCAATTCTTGCCGTGGCTGCCGCCATGGCCAAGGGGAAAACGGTCATTCGCGATGCGGGGGAGTTGCGAGTGAAGGAGAGCGATCGGATAAAGACGGTCCTTGCCGGACTTTCGAGTCTTGGCGTCAGGGTAGAGGAACTGCCCGACGGAATGATCATCTACGGCGGATCAAGGCTGGAAGGCGCTCTGGTACATTCTTATGGCGACCATAGACTTGCCATGGCTTTTGCTGTCGCCGGTTTGGTGGCCCGTGGCCAGACCACGATCGAAGGTTCGGAGGCGGTCGACGTATCCTACCCGGGCTTCTGGCATGATTTGGCGACACTAACTGCTGACTGCTGATAGCCTGATAGCTATCTTGAGGTATTATGAACGTCCAATTGGTTCACGTTGGCTTCGGAAACATCGTCGCTTTGAATCGCGTGGTGGCGATTACCAGTCCCGATTCTGCCCCTATCAAGCGTCTCATTCAGGAGGCCAGGACCAGAAATGCCGTGATCGATCTAACCAGTGGTCGAAAAACCAAGGCCGTTCTTGTCCTCGATACGGGGGATGTGGTACTCACTGCCCTTGCTCCCGAGACCATTGCCAGCAGGGCAACCGCGGGACATACTATTCTGGAATCGAAGAACGCAGAGGTCAAAGATACACATGAGTGATGAATTCACTTGCGAGGGAGTTGTATCGCAGCATTCCCTGCCCGTTCTGTTGGTGTTGTCCGGTCCTTCTGGCGTTGGCAAGGATGCCGTTCTCACCCGGATGAAAGACCTTGGCTATCCCTTTTACTATACTGTCACAATGACCACCAGGGCCAAACGGCCTACCGAAGAGCACGGAGTGGACTACTATTTTGTGCCGTTGGAACTTTTCGAGATACTTATCGAGAGGGGCGAGTTTCTCGAATGGGCCAATGTGTACGGGAACTATTATGGCGTACCAAGGTCGATGGTCAAGGAAGCCTTGAGATCTGGGAAGGATGTTATCATTAAGGCGGACGTGCAGGGGGCAAAAACGATCAAGGCGGCGGTACCAAACGCTGTCACGGTATTCCTTGCTCCACCTTCCCTGGACGACCTCGCCGATCGTCTGAAACAGCGGAAAACAGAGACCCTGAAGGATCTAACTATCCGCCTGGAAACCGCTCGAGAAGAGATGAAATGTATGCCGACCTTCGACTACGTTGTGCTGAATCCCCGTGAACGACTGGACGAGGCGGCGGAGCGTATCTGCTCGGTCATTGAGGCCGAGAAGTGCAGGGTAGTGCGTCGGAAGGTCAGGCTTTAGCGGGGCCATAAGGTGCCCCTTTACTCTGTTACCCCGTCGTTTGCCCCTGAGTGTTTTGCAACTTTTTGCTGTTATTCCACGTATATGAGTTTGACAGGGAGATCGCGTAGTTGGATGAAGAGGTCTTGGTTCGACAGGCCCTGGCCGGTGACCGGGACTCCTTCGCCGCTTTAGTCGAGAAATTCAAGGCGCCGGTGTACAATCTAGCTTATCGGATGATGGGTAATTCAATCGATGCTGAAGATGTGGCGCAGGACGCGTTTCTTAGGGCATATACGCAGTTGGCAACCTACCAGCCGGATCGTAAATTCGGAACCTGGCTCCTTTCAATCGCCGCGCACCTCTGTATTGACCGTTTGCGACGAAAGCGGCCCATTTCCCTGGATAGTTTGCCTTTTTTTGATCGCCCGGACGAGGTATCTAAAGGTCCGGAAACGGCCGCTCTGGATCGGGAAAAGCGGGACGCTATTCAGGATCTTCTCAAGTCATTGCCCGTCAAGTATCGGGCTCCAATCGTGCTTCGATACTGGTATGATCGGTCCTATGCGGAAATAGCCACTATTCTCGGCCTCTCGGAGAGCGCCGTCAAGACTCGACTATTCAGAGCCAGAGAATTGTTGGCAAGAGAACTCGGACGAAAGAAGGAACAAGACAGTGTCCTGTCGAAGAGTTGGTGAAATGATCTCTGCCAGATTGGATGGCAGGTTAGATCAGGAGCGAATGGCGGAGATGAACTCACATCTCGCCTGTTGCAGCGGCTGTTTCAAACGCTGGCGGCTTGTGCAGATTATGTCAACTAGTTTTGAGGACACAGGTGAACTCGTTCCGCCTCTCGATTTCACCGCCAACGTGCTGGCTCGCCTGGATTCCTTGCCTGCGCCCGCGCACCACAGCCGGCCATCGAGGATTCTACCTCCTTCGATCATCGCGCTTGCCGCCGTTGTTTCTCTGCTGCTGATTTCTCTGGCTGGAATCTCTTTGTGGTCCGTGATTTATCACCCTGCCCTGGCGGGCAAAGCGGCAAGTGCGGTTCTTGTATTCGCATCAATTGCTTCCTCAATAGCCAGGGCGCTTTGGTCCAGCCTCTCCTTGCTAGGCGGCCATAGCGTCACTCTCACAACTGTTTCTGCCTCTGTTGGCTTGATCCTTGTTGCACTCTGGGCCCGGTTGGTCGGGCAATGGTGGCAATTGGGCGTGCGTGCGTAGCGTGTTAGGAGAAGTGCTTGTGAAGAAGGCAGGGTTGGTTGTTCTGTTAGCGCTGTTTCAGTTGTTGGTTGTCCCTATAGTGAGTGCCGACGGGGGAGAAGATAACCGGGTCGTCTTTGGCAAGAGCGTGGTGATTGAGAGAGAGGATAACGTCGATGATCTGGTGGTGTTCGGTGGCAACGTCAAGGTCCTGGGGATTATCAAAGGGGACCTTGTAGTTTTTGGTGGCGAGGCCAGCGTGTCTGGTGAGATTCGGGGAGACATGGTGGTATTCGGCGGCTCCGTAAATCTGGACTCTACGGCTTCCGTACGCGGGGACCTCGTGACCTTCGGAGGCTCGCTCCGGAAAGATCCGGAGGCGACGGTCGGGGGGTCGGTAGTCAAGGGCCTGGGAATTGGCAAACTCGTCGTGCCGCCTTCCCCAGTTTTTGGTCTCAGACCGGAAATTAACCTCTTCTGGGAGTTTGTGTCCGGACTCTTCAAAGGTATTTTTGCCACCCTCGCCCTACTTGCTCTCGCAGTTCTCGCCGTAGCCATGTTCTCGACGCAACTCGCAGTAACCGAGGATGTGTTAGAAAACTCTTTCTGGCATAATGCGGGAATCGGCGCCCTGACTCTGACGGCGGCCGCCTGCCTAAGTTTCATTCTGTTGATCTCACTTATTGGCATTCCGGTGGCCTTGCTACTTTGGCTATTGGTCTTCTTGTCCTCCATCTATGCACTCGTGGCCGTCGCCAACGTGGTGGGCGAAAGGGTCGTGCATTCGGCGAGGGTAAGCCTTTCCGGGCCGTTGGTCAACGTCCTGGTCGGTATGGTATTGATGATGCTGGTTGTGGTGCCGATGAATGCCATTTCAGGAGGCTGCCTGGGGACGATCCTCCTCTTGCTCCTGGCCACACCCGGGATTGGCGCCACTGTCCTTAGCCGGTTTGGCACGTTTCGATGGCGGCCAGGAGAGTTAAGGGCAAAATGGTAAGGGGGAAAGTGGGGAAAAGGGAGGGACGAGAAGAGGAACAGGGCTGTTTTGCCGCTTGAGGCCAATTCGTGCTCCAGCCTTTTCCCCTCTTCTCCCTTTTACCCCATTCCCCTTTTACCCAAATTTCTCTATTGTCGGGACGGAAGTGATACCGTTGCCGTTCCCGGAGTCCCGATCTGGCCTTTCTGGTTCTCAGCCCAGATCTCCAACTCCACGATGTTCTCGCCGTCCTTGACGTATTTGTTCTTCACTTTACCACGACAAGTGATCACGTCTCCGGGCAGATCCATTCCCCGGTAGCTACAGCCGACCTTCTTAATGGTGCCCTTCGTGCCAACAAAATCGCCGACCAGTTGACCGAGAAAGCCGAACTTCAATAGACCGTGGGCGATTATTCCATCGAGCCCTGTCGATCGGGCGAACGCCTGATCGTAATGGAGTTCGTAGAAATCTCCCGAGAAGGCGCCGTACTTCATCAATTGGCGGGTGGTGATTGGCGGCTTAACCAGAGATTGGATCTCTTCGCCGACTGTCACTTCCTCGAAATATGGCTCGTTTGCGATCATTCTCCTCACACCTCAGTTAATACAGGATTAAGGTATTTCGGCCCTTACCCACGAGTTCGCCTTTTTGATTCTTGTAGGTAAGTTCGATTGTCCGGAAAAGCATCTTCCCCATCTTGCCATCTCGCTCGGTCAGTTCAGCCAGCTTGACAGTCGTGCTAATCACGTCGCCTGGCCGCAACACCTGGAAGATTTCGAACTCGCTGCCACCGTTCAGCTTGCGGGTCAACTGTGGTGCATTGAGCTCTTTGCCCGGTCCGGGCTGCAACGTGCAGAAAAAGGTGGGAGGCGCAATGATGCCACCATACTTAGTCTTCTTCGCATACTCTTCGTCATGGTAGAGAGGATTGGTGTCGCCGAGCGCGTCGGCGAACTTCCTGATGGCGCCTTTTTCAATCTCGTCAATTCCAGGCTCGCTCTCAATGCCAATTAAGGCGCGCATCTCATCCGTAATGAGGCTTACTTCCGCCACTACTTCTTACTCCTTTCTTGTTGCTATTTCAAGGCAGGCGATCAAACCGTATTCGTCCGATCGGCCACGTTGGTCATTATAGCGAATCAGG
>JAUSEJ010000158.1 GCA_030650265.1 Dehalococcoidia bacterium
GGCCGTAGAGAACGCCGTGCTAGGCCGCGTCCCTGAGAAGACCAGAGGTCTAAATAGACAGGCATTCGCCGCTGGCGTAGCGGCAGCCGAAGATGCCCTCCTACCCAAATAGCAGACCCGCTGTTCCTACCAGGGGCAAAAACCATCGTCAGCCCATCCATGGTATCTACAGCGATCGACTTAACATAGCGGTCGATTCATGTCCGGCTTGGGCCAGCACACTCTCGATCGCCCTCGCCGCTCCGTCCTCGGCCAGCGTGCCAGTAACCATGTCGGCGACGGCCAGAAGCTCGGCCGGGCTGTGGCCCATGGCAATGCCAAGACCCGCCCACTCGATCATGTCGATGTCGTTCAGGTTGTCGCCGATCGCTACTGTCTCCTCGCGCTTGATGCCAAAGTGATTCGCCAAATAGGCCAGAGCCTGTCCTTTGCCACAGCCGAGGTTGGCGATCTCGCAGAAGATCGGAAACGACTTCACCACCAGCAACTCTCCCCCGAGCGACTGCTGGAGGGCAGCGACCACGCCGTCTGTCACCTCGGGCTGGCAAACTACTACTATTTTGGTGGGGCCCGCCTTGAGGAATTCCAGCAGGTCGCCGACGACATGCGCCTCGACCCGCGAGTGGCTCGTGTACGCCTCCGCCTCGGGAGTCAGTTTTGCCACATAAAGCTCGTCGTCGAGATAAACGTTCAGGTGACGGCCAAGACCATGGATCACCTCGATAGCCTTCCTTGCCAGATGGAGAGGAATGGCAAGGTGGAAAAGCTCCTCTCCAGAAAGGGGATCCTTTATGAGCGCTCCCTGATAGCAAATCAGCGGAGTGCTCAGGTTGAGTTCCATGGCAAAGGGCCGGGTTGCCTTGAACATACGCCCGGTAGCCAGGGTAACCATAATTCCCCGACCGATAGCCGCCGCTACGGCAGCCCTGGTCGCCTCGCTGAGCCGGAGATCTTGCCCGATCAGCGTGCCATCGAGGTCGAGGGCAATTAGCTTGTATTTCAACTGGATACCTCCTCCGTTCCACCCACAGAGATAACGATTAGCCGGACAAGACCTGCCAGATCCCTCCGAACTTCAATTCTATCCCCCGGAAAGAAAGCTCTTGCCAAACTTACCGCCGACCGGCCCTGGTCCCAGGCAATTTCGAGGGCAATTATTCCACCAGCAGACACCTTGTCCACGGACTGCTTCAACAGTCGGCGAATTGCGTCAAGGCCCGCCTTCCCGCCCCTCAAAGCGAGAAATGGTTCGAATTCTCTGATCTCGGGCTGCAAAGCGGCAAGATCGGAATCCTTGACGTAGGGGAGGTTGGCAACAATTATGTCAAGCACTGCGTCCACCGGCCCGAGAAGGTCACCTTGTAGCAACTCTACCCTGTCCTCCACCCCATGATTACGACAATTCAACCGGGCAACGTCGAGAGCATCGGAAGATAGATCGGTGGCATAGACAGTTGCATTGGGAAGGTGGCGGGCCAGGCTGATGGCAACGGCGCCACTGCCTGTCCCGACATCTGCCAACGCAATGTAGGAACGCGTGGAAAGCAGCTTTCGACTGGCGGCAATAGCCTCGTCAACCAGTAGTTCGGTCTCAGGTCGGGGAATGAGAACTCGCCGATCCACGTTGAAGTCAAAGCCATAAAACTCCTTATGGCCCACTATATAGGCCGTTGGCTCCCGAAGCAGGCGTCGTCGTACGAACGACTCTGTCCGGGCCAACCCGTCTTCTGAAACAAGATCTTCAGCATGGGCATACAGCCAGGCCCGCGACGATGACGTAGAAGCCATGATAAGAACCTCAGCTTCGATCCGGGCATCCTCGATTCCCTTCGCGGCCAACTGAGCGCTGGCGTTTGCCAGTAGTTCCCGAAATATCAATTGCGCTCCCGGGAGAACAGGATTATCGCCTGCTAAAGTCGGGGAAACCATGCCAATGACGGCAGAATCAGGCTACAGCCAACAGGCTTTCCAGCTTCTCGGCCTGGTCTGCCGCCGAGATGGCATCGAGAAGGTCGCCAATTTGCCCTTCTAGCACACCAGGCAGATTATGAACGGTCATGCCGATGCGGTGGTCTGTGACCCTATCCTGTGGATAATTGTAAGTGCGGATCTTCTCAGATCTGTCCCCTGTACCGACCTGAAGCTTGCGGGCCGAAGACACCTCTTGCTGCTGTTTGCGCGACTCAATGTCGTACAGTCGGGCACGGAGCACAGACATAGCTTTCGTCTTGTTCTTGAGCTGTGACCTCTCGTCCTGGCAAGTCACGACGATCCCGGTAGGGTTATGAGTTATGCGAATAGCCGTAGCCACTTTGTTGACGTTCTGCCCACCAGCGCCGCCGCTACAGAACACATCGATCCTTAAATCGTCGGGATTGACCTCGACCTCAACCTCTTCCACCTCAGGCAGAACCGCTACCGTGGCCGTCGAAGTGTGTATCCGTCCCCCGGACTCGGTCACGGGCACCCGCTGGACCCTGTGCACACCACTCTCGAATTTCAAACGGCTGTAGGCGCCGCGCCCCCTTATCTCGGCCACGATTTCCTTGAAGCCGCCGATGCCAGTCTCGTTCTTATCGATGACCTCAACCTTCCAACGCTTGATTTCCGCATAGCGAAGGTACATGCGGAACAGATCAGACGCAAAAAGGCCCGCCTCATCGCCCCCGGCGCCGGCCCGGATCTCCAGGATCACGTTCTTGCCGTCGTTGGGATCCTTGGGCAGAAACGCGACTTTTATGTCCTCGATGATTCTCTCCTGTTGACCCTTGAGGACTTCCATCTCGTCCTTGACCATTACCGCCATCTCGCCATCGCTCTCGCCACTCTCATCCTCAAGCATCTGTCGCGCTTCGTTCAGACCGATCTCAATGGATTTGAGCTCGCGATACTTCCCGACGAGGTACTCGGTAGACGACTGCTCCTTTGCCAAAGAGTGAAGCCTGGCGATGTCGTTTATTATCGCCGGCTCGGTCATTAGCCTCGATAACTCTTCGTAACGCTTCTCAACCGCGTCAAGTTTATCCAAAAGTCCCATTTCGTTAACACGCCTCCTCGCCGCTCGCACACAAAACCCCCATTGGGATGGGGGTCCACTGGTACGCGAACAGGTGCATCGGTCATTGCCCTTGCACGCTTATTATACCACAAAAGATCGGACAAAGGGTAACAAGGGGAAAGCGCAACAGGAGTGTGCTATCACCCTTCCCCTCTCTCTTTTCCGAAAGGGAGAGGGGAAGTTCCGGTCCCCTTGATTCTACTCCTTGTAGGCGGTGAGATGCAGGTCGCGCACTTCGTCGATATTGAGAGGATTGAGCGGCTTGCAGAGCATCTCGTTAACTCTGAGCTTCATGAGATTCGACGAAGAGGAAGCCTGCATTACTAGCGCCGTATCTGCCCCCCGGCCGGTGCCTGCCACCGCTATTACCCGCTCCCCTGCAGAAAGGTGGCCTCCATCCGTGGCCATCATGACAATCTCGAAGCATACCTTGACCCCCTGGCTAAAACAGCGCAGCAGATTAGCCATTACCTGAGGTGTATTGGTACCCAAAAACCGATCGACATGGAAAAGCATGGTCCCGAAATACACTTCATGTCCGGCCGCTCGCAAGGTCCCAACCAATTCTTGGGGAAACGGGTTTTTGTCCCTGCCGGGTCGACCGAACTGATGTGGCACAATGATCAGTTTGACATCCGTATCCTTGAAGAACTCCATGGCTTTTAAGGCAGTGTCGCCGGCCGTAGAAGCCAACACCACCTTCTTGATCCCTAGCGCCTTTAGTCTTTCCTTGACCAGTTCCAAAGTAGCCTGTGTGACATTTGGATCGTTCCGGCTACCTCCCTCGAAATATACAATCTTACCTTCCATTTTGTCCTCCTCTTCTATCCTTGTGCCCGATCGCGTTTTTACCCCGTCGCCGCCAATGCCTGACAAAGCCCGGCGAGAGGCACAACCATCTGTGTAGCGCTTGCCATATCGCGAACGTTCGCTTCGCCGCGCTCTACCTCGCTGTCGCCGATGATAACCACATAAGCCACCCCGAGGGTGTTTGCCTGGCGCAACTGAGACTTCAAACTTCGACCGCCGAAGCCGATGGCGGACGCGATTGCCGATTGCCTCAATTCGCTAACCACTTTCCAGGCAGCTTCGCGGGCGGCAGCGCCCAAATAGGCCACGAAGACCCTGGGCTTCGCGGGGGAATCGGGCTTGATGCCCTGCCGCTTGAGGTTTATGACCACCCGTTCTAATCCAGCGGCGAAGCCAATGCCAGGGGTACTCTTGCCACCGAGCCCCTCGATCAAGCCATCATAGCGGCCGCCACCGCCTAGAGAGGCCTGAGCGCCTTCGATGGCGGGCTGTATCTCGAACACCGTCTTTGTGTAGTAATCGAGCCCCCTCACGAGACGGTTGTTGACGTTGAAGGGGATTCCTGCCGCCGTCAGATAGGCCTGCAGCCGGACGAAATGATCGCGGCATTCCTCGCACAGGTGGTCCGCCGTCCTGGGAGCTGCCGTGGCGAGTCGCTGGCAATTCTCCTCTTTGCAATCAAGCAGCCTCAGAGGATTTCGGACAAATCGGCCTCGACACTCCCGGCAGACCTCTTCCAACAACGCTTCGTAGTACTTCATTAACTGGGCGCGATGGGCCGGTCGGCAGGCCGGGCAGCCGATGCTGTTAATTTGCAGGCTAAGATCTCTGAGTCCCAGAGACTCATAGAAGCGCCAGGCGACCTCGATCGCTTCGGCGTCGAGCAGGGGATCCGCCTCTCCCAGAGCCTCGCAGTTGAACTGGTGGAACTGGCGATACCTACCGGCCTGGGGTCGATCGTAGCGGAAGAAGGGGCCTACGGTGAAAAGCTTGACCGGCTGTGGGAGATTCTGCATTCCATGTTCGAGATAGGCCCGGCACATCGCCGCTGTAGCCTCTGGCCTCAGGCTGAGATTCTCTCCCCCCTGGTCCTTGAAGACATACATCTCCTTGTCGACTATGTCGGTGCCTTCGCCAACCCCGCGCACGAACAACGAAGCGTCCTCGAAAATGGGAGTATCGATTCGCTGATAGCCGAAGAGCGTCGCTACCTCACTGGCTTTGTTCCTAATAAACTGCCAGTACGGCTGATCCTCGGGCAGGATGTCCGACGTTCCCCTTGGTGCCTGATACAAAGTAACCCCCTGCTGATCGAATAGTCAGCCTAAGGATACTACATCGTCCTGCCTTTTGCAAAGCTCCACTTCGCCAAATGATAGAAGGCGCCCAAGGCAGGGGTTGGGCCTGCCTCACAAGATGAGTTGATGACGTCTCGAGTTGCTCCCATCGCCATC
>JAUSEJ010000165.1 GCA_030650265.1 Dehalococcoidia bacterium
CATGGTTTCACCCTCCTGAGTTGCACTGAATTGTTTAGACCATACTAACGGCCATTTCCACGGTTGTCAAGTGCTTGACAATAGCCTCAGAGCGTAGTAGATTAGACTTACAACCCATGAATGAACTAGTTCTGGACCACAGCTAATAACGACTTAGATGAGGAGGCATTTCTCTTGAGTTCCACAGACCCGTACGCCGTTCTGGCAGAGCGACTAAACTATCCGGGCTCGACCCGACTTGACGCCATCTTAAAATACTGGTTGACCCCTCAACAAGCCCGCATCTGCGAGGCCTTGCCCGGTACACCACAGGACGTATCGGAGAAGATCGAACTGGACGAGGGCGTCATCAGGCAAGATCTAGAGGATCTATTTGTTAGAGGCGTTGTGTTTCCGCGGGGCGACTATGGCCATCGCGAATACTTCCGCTTTGCCCGCACCGAGATGCAGTTCCACGATGCGAGCGAGGCCACAGACGCCGCTGATATCGTCAAGCACCGCCAGTTCTTCGAGCTATGGCGGGACTTCGTAGACAACGAGATGGGGCCAAAGTTGGCTGCCCACCACGCCGCGGCTACAACCTCACGCGGTAGAGTTGTGCCGGCCTACAAATCAATCAAGGACCTACCCGGTGTTCTTCCTTACGAGGACTATCGCGAACTGGTCAAGGCGCAGCGGCGTGTCGCCGTAGTCCGCTGTTCTTGTCGAATTCGAACAACTGCCCTGGAAGATCATTGTGAGCACTGCGCCGAAGAGGAGCGCTGGAATTGCCTTCAGTTCGGCCGCAGCGCCGACTACTCCATGGCCCGGGGGGCAGGCAAAGACCTGTCGGCAGATGAAGCGCTGGCCCTCATCGACAGAATCGAAGATGACGGCCTGATCCACGTTTGGCGGAACTCCTCAAGCACGGAAGGCGTCACCACCAGTTGTAATTGCTGCAGCGACTGTTGTATTGACATGGTCCCTCTTTCCCGGGCTGGCGTGCCCATCGAGAAGATCTGGGCCAAGAGCCGCTATACCGCCTTTATGGAATCGATCGAAGCCTGCGACGGCTGCCAGGATTGCGTCCCGCGCTGCCAGTTCGACGCTATCGAGATGGCAAAGGTACCGGGATTCAAGAAGCTCAAAGCCGTCATCGAAGAGGATAAGTGCTATGGCTGTGGCGCTTGCGTCGTGGGTTGTAAGCCAGGCGCTCTCAAGATGAAGACCATTCGACCGGTGGAACATATCCCCGTGCTTACGGGCGTATCTGCCGAGTAACCTGCTTCCGGCGGGTCTCGGTCCTCCAACAAACCCATAGGAATTACTCCGGGCGCTCAATAGAGCGCCCGGAGTTCAGTTGGCCCGGCCCGCGGTCCCGTCATACTTGCCAACAAAAGATGCATACGATCACGGGCGTAATCGCCTGCCCGACATCCAGAACGGCCCGGCGAAAAGTCTCATCCCGCAGGCCCGATACGAGGAAGACTCCGTACAAAGTCACGTAGGCCAACAAAGCCCATCGACCCCACTCGATCCAATGTTGAGTCAGCCTCCCTGTCTTCTCCATGTCGTATCTCCGGTCCAGAATCTATTCGGGTCCTTAGATTCTATTGTCGGCGAAGTGTGGTAAAACTTGAACGAGGTTCACGTTCAGCTAAAGATATGGAAGACCAGACAGCTCCTGAGATGGCAACAGTCGTAGAAATGATGACCGGGAGAGGTGAAGCCAGCGAGGCGGAATGGGGGACTGGTGAGCCGTGTGGGGGTCGAACCCA
>JAUSEJ010000173.1 GCA_030650265.1 Dehalococcoidia bacterium
TACCGTGGTGATGGCCAACCTCGCTCCCGTGCTCATACTGCCCCTGTTTTTCAAGTTGACGCCTATCAAGAATGAGGCGATGGCGAAGCGTCTAACCGATCTGGCGTCGCGCGCGAGGACAGGCGTGCGGGGCGTCTATACTATGAATCAGAGTGCCAAGGGCACCGGCGCCAATGCGGCGCTAATGGGGATGGGCAACACGAGGAGAATCGTCCTGACGGATACTCTGGTCGATCGTTACGACGAGGTGGAGATAGAGGTCGTGCTGGCTCACGAACTCGGACATCACGTCCATGGCGATATTGCCGGGGGCATTGCCGTTCAATCGATATCTACTCTGGTCGGCTTCTACCTGGCCTCTCTCAGCCTGAACTGGGCCGTGCCAACCTTCGGCTTCGCCAACATCTACGATGTGGCAGCCTTCCCTTTATTCGCCCTCGTTGTCGGCGCTTTCGCCTTTGCCGTCTTGCCTATCACTAACGGCTACAGCCGCCGGATAGAGACCGCAGCCGACAAGTACGCCCTCGAAATGACCAACAATCCGGGCGCCTTCATAAGCATGATGACAAGGCTAACTGACCAGAACCTCGGCGAGGCGTCACCGGCCCGGTGGGTAGAAATCCTCCTCTATAGCCACCCGACCTATGCCAAAAGAGTGGCCATGGCGAGAGCGATCGCCGCGGGGGATTGTCTGAACCGCTGATTGCGCTGATTACACAGATTTGCACTCCCTCCGTGGCGATTTCGGAGCGGGGCCTGTCCGATTCGCTCGACGTTGAATGGGCGTATGGGCGAATCCTTCACTGGGAGAATTCGGCCATACGCTAGATATGATTGCAGGTTCGGACTGCCGCAGAGTTAGCTTGATTTGTCCCCCCAATCTGCGAAATCACCTTATCAGCGTAATCAGCGGTTCAGACAAACTCTCTACGGCTTTGCCAACTCGGACTTCAGGAAGCTGATGATATCGACCGGCGTCGGGTCGATCTGGTTCAGGATAGCCAGATAGTAGCTCACGAAATCTCCTATATAGACCGTGCTTAGCATCTGGGCGAGGATGCCATTACCTTTGGACTCGACGCATTGGCATTCCACCCCGGCCTTCTTCATGATCTCCTCGGTGATACTGTAGCGTCGCAACACTCTTGCATGAAGCTTCGGCGACGTGAGCAGTAGTAGCAGGGCTGAATTGGTAATTGAGGGCGGAAACTGGTAGCCGACTACGGCGTTGTGATTTAACTCGGGTAGCAGGTCGAAGGAGGCCCAACTCTTGCTGTTCTCGTTGAACTGACCCTTCCACCGGCGCGCCACCTCGGAAAGAAAACCAGCGCCGTAGACGACTGGCAGGCGCCCAAACAGCTTCGCCGCCAGTTGCTTCGCCGGATTGTCGGTGATAGGAATGTCAACGTCCATGGTCTTGCCAAGATCAGACAAGACACAGGCCGCCTCCTCGACCTCGGCTGATTTGTCGGCTATGAAACCCAGCTTCTGGAAAACGCCAAGAAGCGGAATCAAGCTGTGGCCAAGGGCAGCCCTTGGCTGAGCTTTGTAGTTGAACAACAGAAAAGGGTTGGAATTGCGCTCGGCCATCTCCTTGAGCATTCCCCCCGTTGTTATGGCGATCGCCCGGGCGCCAACGCCCTGGGCCTGGGCAAACGCCGACAGAGTCTCCTCCGTACCGCCGGAGTAGCTCGAGGCGATAACCAATGAATTGGCGTCAAGAAACTTGGGCGAGTCGTAATCCCGCCAGACCACCACCGGCAACTTGCACTCGGAAACAACATAGGTACGAAGCAGATCGCCACCAATCGCCGAGCCTCCCATCCCGAGAATAACCACTTCATTGACATTGGCATATTCGGCCGGAATCTTGAAGGACATCACATTCTGCCAGGCGTCCCGGCACTGCTGCGGCAGCTCACGAATCCGCCCGATCATATCCCCGGCATCGATTTTCTGATAGACCGACTGATCATCAAGGTTAAGCATTTACCAACTCCTTATCGAAATGGAGAATCACTACAGCCCCGCTAACCGACGCCCATCCGCCAGAATGCGTTCTATCCGTTCCTGGCTAGTGGTCTCCGTATAGACCCTCATTACCGGCTCCGTTCCTGAAAACCGGATGAGTAACCAACTCCCGTCGGCGAGAACGTAGCGGAACCCGTCGAGGTTATCGCTGCTGGCCACAGCCGAGCCATCAATCTCCTTCGGATTCGCCTCCTGCAGGCGCCGGATTATCGCTTCCTTCTGGTCTGCCGGGAAGTGGAGATCGATACGATCGTAGACATGGGGACCGACGAGGCTGTACAGATACTCGATCATTTGGGTTGGCTTCTTGCCCATCTTGATCATCATGTCAAGGAGATAAAGACCGGCAACAATGCCATCTCTCTCCGGGATATGACCGCGGAAGCCAAAACCGCCGCTTTCCTCGCCGCCGAGCAAAGCGTTGGTTTCCATCATTTTCGGACCGATGTACTTGAATCCAACCGGCGTCTCATATACTGGCACGTTGAAAATCTCTCCCAGTCGATAGGCCATGGAGGTCGTGGTAATCGACTTTATAATCGGCCCGCGCTCGCCCCTCACCTCTAGCAAGTAGAGACCCAGCAAGGCAAAGACCTGCAATTGCGTGACAAACTGTCCCCGCTCGTCCACGGCGCCAATCCGATCGGAGTCGCCATCCGTGGTCAGGCCGACATCGAACTCCCCGCCCTTGATGAGGGCCAGTAGATCGCCGAGATTACGCGTGATCGGCTCGGGAGCGATACCGCCGAAGAATGGATTTCGCTCTGTGTGGATCTCCGTTATCTCCGTTTTCCCGCCGGCGATTAACTTCTTGAAGTATCCTATTCCCGCTCCGTACATGGAATCCACGGCCACGCGCAAGCCGGCATTCTTAATTGCCTCGACATCGACCAGACGGCGCACCTGGGCCAGATAGGGGGGAGCGGGGTCGAAGTAATCTACCAGACCAGCAGACAGCGCATCCGCAAGCGTCATGCGCTTGAGCCCCATCTCTCCGGCCTGAATGGCATGTATGCGCTTCTCGAGTTCGATAATGACCTCGGGCGAGGCCGAGCCGGCATAGTCGGGCTTGTACTTGAACCCGTTATCGGTCCAGGGATTATGGCTCGCCGTGATCATCACTGCGCCAGCAGCCTTACGATCGAGGATGGCATAGCTCACCACCGGGGTTGGCGCCGTCTTCTCGCACAGATACACCTTGATGCCGTTAGCGGCGACCACCTCGGCCGTGGCGATGGCGAAAAACTCCGAGGCAAAACGGGTGTCGTAACCCACTATGAGACCACGAGAGCTCAACCCGGAATCGACGAGGAACGTGGCAACGCCCTGCGCGCAGATTCTCACGTTGTCGAATGTATAGTCTTCGGCTATCGTCGCCCTCCATCCGTCGGTGCCGAATTTGATCGGCTTAAAGCTCATGATAATTCCTCCGTTAGTTATCGCATTTCATGGAGATCAATGGCGTATCTGGCGCCCCTTCCAGCTGTGGCAGAAAGGAATCGATGTCAATTCGGTTCGGATAAGCAAGTCCCC
>JAUSEJ010000175.1 GCA_030650265.1 Dehalococcoidia bacterium
CGATCTGCGCTGGATTGAAGTTACAGAACTTGCACTGGTCCCCGGTAGCGAAATACTCACAATAACGAACAGGAATTATGCCAAAGCAGCGACGATTCACCGGAACGAGGTCTCCCACCGCCGTTCCTTTACTAGTCACACCTTCGTCTCTCTCCGGCTTAAGAGGAAAGTATATGTTTACGTCGACCCTCTCGTCTCCCTCAAATAGGCCGAACCGGCCATCACCAAGTTCTCGAATCTCATAAGGGCTCTTGGTGTTCAATTGAATATCACTGCCCACCCCGTTCCCCATATAGAACTTGGTTGAGCGTAACATGTAACCCGGCTTCACTCTGTTCGACTTCTTCCCCACTACCTCTTCCAGAGTTACATCCTGATCGTAGGATTGGTAAGTTCCCCAATTATCTCTCCGCATCCAGGCTGCAGTCTTGTTGAGGTCCTCGGTGTCTCTGATACCGCGGCTCAATACCTCCCATTTAACAACCACCTCTTGAGGAATATTCGGGTACTTCTTCTGCAGCGCCTCGATGCTTGTCATTAACTCTCCTCCTAACTTCGCCAATCTCAAACGACCACTCGATTCTAACACAGACAGCGCCTGACAGTATAGGCAAAACTACGTAATTGTGACACCATGTTAATGATGGTGCAATCTCTAGGGCTACTGTATAATCCTGTCTGGAATCATGGCTGCCGGTCGGGCGAAACGACCGGAACGGCGTCAGTTAACAGGTCGGCGGATGAGCGGGTGATGATGTGCGGGCGGGCCCGGCCAATGCCACTTCCAGTCCAACGGGCTCAAAGCCGCTGGGCAATTTGCCGAGATGAGGAAACCGTCGTGTTGCTGCTAAGACTGAATCGGCGAAAGCCCGGCAAGATGGCGATCGCTGTTGCCCTCCTGGCCATCTTCGTCGCCGCCTTCTGGGGCGGGGCTCACGTTTCCCAAACAGTCTTCGACGGCCTGCCCCACGTAGAGGATGAGGACGCCTTCCTGTTTCAGGCCAAGGTGATTGCCACCGGAAGGATCTTCGTTCCATCTCCACCTCTTCCTCAATTCTTCCCTACTCAGTTCGTCATCGACAGGGACGGCAAACGATTCGGCAAATATCCGCCTGGCTATTCCGCGGTTCTGAGCCTGGGGGTCCTGGCCGGTCAGCCGCGCCTCGTGAACCCGCTGCTCGGCGCTATCAGCCTAATCGTGATCTTCTTAATTGGCCGGGAGTTGTATAGCAACCTGGTCGGCCTCCTTGCCGCCGGACTTGGCGTCGTATCGCCCTTCTTCCTGATGCAATCCGGATCCTATATGTCCCATCCTGCCACTCTCGTTTTCGTCGCTTTGTTCGTCCTCTTCTTCGTCAAAGGCAGCCGGTCCCCCAACCTGATATTCCCCATACTGGCCGGGGCCACCCTGGGCATGGCCTATATCACCAGGCAGTTGACGACGGCCGGCATTGCCGTGCCATTTGTCCTTTACGGTCTGGTCGATCTCAGGCGAGGCTGGCGCTCTGTTCGCAAATACGGTCTGATGTCCTTTGTCTTCGCCATCTTCGCTGGCTTGCTCCTCCTATACAATCGGGAGCTCACCGGCGACCCGTTCCTCAATCCCTACGAACTTTGGTGGCCGTTCGATACCGTTGGCTTTGGTCCAAAGGTCGGGGGTGGCGAGCATACGCTCGAAGCCGCCTTAATCGAATCCCAGATCAATTTGACAGCGCTGGCTGACTATCTTTTTGGCTGGCCCGCCAGGCTGAGCCTGGCCTTTCTTGCCGTGCCTTTCCTCATGCGGTCGCGGAAGCTCTGGGACTGGCTGCTGCTTGGCTCTGCTGCCGGCCTGATGATCGCCTACATGGCCTATTGGACCAGCGGCGAGATGTACGGTCCCCGCTACTACTACGAGGCGCTGCCAATGTTTTTGCTGCTGACGGCGCGTGGTATGTTGGAGGTTTGGCGAGGGCTGAGCTGGATGATACGCTGGACTGTGGTTGGCCGTACATCGCGGAGACGCGGAGTCACGGGAGGGGACGGCCCTCACCCTAACCCTCTCCCAGAGGGAGAGGGAACACCTCTCTACCATCTCCCCTTGCGAAAGACAACTCAGCCCTTACATCTCCCCTTGGGAGAGGAGACACGTCCTTCCCCTCTCCCTTTGGGAGAGGGTAGGGTGAGGGTTTCGCAGTTTGTTGCGGGGACTATGTTGAGTTTGTTTTTTGCCGTTCTAGTTTACAAGGGATTGGGAGAATTCCTTCCCAGCCAGATGGCCTTTTTCAAAGACTGGTACGGCGTGACGTCCGCGCCAGTTGAAGCGGTGAAGAGAGCGGGTATCCGGAATGCCCTGGTCTTCGTCTCCGAGCAGAAATCATGGACTGAGTTCGCCACCCTCGACGCCGCCAACTCCCCGGACTACGACTCCGACATCGTTTTCGCCGCCGCCCTCGACCGGGAAGATGGAAACCTGATGCTGCTATATCCCGGACGCACCTACTATCGCATAGTCGGAAACGACATCAAGCCATACGCCGAGTCAATGGCGTCGGGCACAGATTGATAGGCTTGAAAAGCCCGGCCAACATTTCTATAATGCTGGTAACAAATCTGATGAGGCATTTGTCAGTGCGTGCTTTGTGCGATCAACCCTTAGGGCTTGTACGCCCGATTGTCACTTCGCTCCTGCAGGCATCTGCACAATTTTGCCCCGGGGCGGCAACGATCTGATGTCTAGACGACGCGAGTTCTTTTTCGTCACCCTGGCATTTCTGGCTATTTGGGCTGCCCTGTTCTGGCGGGTTGTGCTGCGTCAGGAGGAGCTGGTGCCGGGAGACATCCTGTTTTACCACGACCCGTTATGGCGAAGTCTCGCTC
>JAUSEJ010000187.1 GCA_030650265.1 Dehalococcoidia bacterium
GGGAGTCTTGGGGGGTAGCCTTGGGGCTACTTGTATCAGTACAGAGTAGGCGGGGGTTATCCCAGGCGCTGTCAAGAGAGCCGAGTGTCCAGAGGCCGTTAGTCTGAAGTAGCGGAGTGGTTGGGCGTTGGCATAGTGGTCCTGAAAGACGGAGGGTTCGTCTTGGCCAAGTGGTCTTTACCCATCCGAGGCATTCGCCCCGTATGAAGTGTGTCACAACTCGCGGCTTTCGTGTAGACTAAATCTGTTTCAGGCAGTAGCCCTTAAGCGCTCAATCCAGGAATCTATTCCAAGGACCTTGATTCCCGAGGCCAAGATGGTTGTCGGTGGCGTGTGCTCATCCCAGGATGACACAGAGCGAAGGGCTTCACAATGCCGGTAACGAAGTGTCAGATACACCACGCTAGTAACCTGAGCGGCCGGTTAGGTAGCGCTCGGCAGACATCGCCGCAGTGCAGCCGTCCGCGGCTGCCAGCACAGCTTGCCTCAACCTTCGGCAGGTCACGTCGCCGACGGCATAGACTCCGGGAACCGAGGTGGACATGTCCTCCCTGTCCGTCTTAACGCACTCTTGTTCATCCGTTAGCTTCAGTGAGCCGTGCAGAAAGTCGACCACGGGGAGCCTGCCGTACAGGTAGAGAAAAACTCCGGTTACGTCTAACTTCACCTTTCTGTCCTGCGGTCCGGCTAACTCGATACCCTCCACCGATTCCCGGCCCGTTATCCGGGCTACCCGGTATCCGGGCAACAACTCGACGTTAGAATACTTCGCTACAGTGCTCTTCTGCTGTTCGGTGAGGTCGGGCGAACCGGTTGCCACGTAAAGCTTCCGGGCAAAACGCGCGAGCTGGTCCAGGTCTTCGGCCAGCAAGGCAAAATCACCGCAAGCCGCTATATCCTTCCCTTCGAAGAATGCTGCATCGCAGGCGGCACAGTACGCTACGCCTTTCCCGGTGAACGCCGCTTCTCCCTCCAGTGTCGGCTTCCGCCCCATCGAACCGGTGGCCACGATCACCACGCGGGACCGGTAGTCCTCACCAAGCGTCATCACCTCCTTAGTGTCTTTGGTCAAATCGACGCCGATCACCTCAATCTGCTGGTACGCTGCGCCGAACTTCTGCGCCTGGGCGCGCATTGCGGCCAGCAGGTCCATGCCACTCTTTGCCTCAAGCAAACCGGGGAAGCTCTCGATCTTTCCTGCTTTTCCAAGGGCTCCGGCGGTTGCATTCTTGTCCAGAACGATTGTCTTCAGCTTTGCGCGAGCGCTATAGACGGCGGCCATCAGGCCCGCCGGTCCACCGCCAATAATGACTACGTCATGTACTTCCCGTTCTGGCATGCGCACCTCCCGTATACCGTGTGTGTGTTTGGTCACACAATTGTAGCATGCTATCATTAGTCAACCAGCTTGGGGGTAGGTAGGAAATGACGACAGATAAATACTCCGGGCGCCGCTTCGACATTGAAAAGCAAGAGGACATAGACGTCGGCATTCTCGAAACTATACCGTTCGAGTACAGTGGCTCGGCGACGGACGTGTCGTACGAGACCGAGGAATTCACCTGCGTGTGCCCCTGGACAGGCCTGCCGGACTTCGGACGGCTGGTCATACGCTATCATCCTGACAGCGCTCTAATCGAACTGAAATCCCTGAAATACTACCTCACGTCGTTCCGTAACGTCGGCATCATTCAGGAGCATGCGGTGAACCGGGTGCTGCGCGACCTGGTCAAACTTGTCGACCCGTTGTCCATGACGGTGGATGCTGAATACCGCGAGCGGGGCGGCATCAAAGGCCGGGCCACGGCATCCTACGTAAGACCCAGGGGGTAGGGACTGGCTCCATCGCGTCATTGCGGGCGGAGCGAAGCAATCCGCACCCGGGGCGACAAGCGACTGATTCCTTCGTTCGAGAACTCGTCGCCCCGATTTCATACGAGGCCTTCGGCGAGTAATAGGTTTAACCTTTTCTTCTCCTGTGCAACCGGAGTGCTACGGAGGATCCTTTGAGGAGCGAGACCTGAACACAGGGTTTCGCTTTTCAGCGAAGGCCTGCACCCCTTCCTGGTGATCGGCGCTTTCGAAAAGTTCACGCCTCGTATCTACCAATCGTTCGGAGGTCTGCTCGTCCGCTGCCCTGCCTTGCATGATACTTGTTATGGCGAGCTTCGTCGCCCTCACTGCCAAGGACGAATTATCCGCGATCTCGTGCGCAAGGTCGTAGGTAACCTTCTCCAGTTTGTCGACGGGCGCAACCTGGTCCACCAGGCCCATCGCGAGGGCTTCGTTCGCGGCGAACAATCTTCCCGTATACAACACCTTTTTGGTCGCGGCCAGTCCGGCGATGTTCATCAACCGTTCCAATCCGCCCACACTGTATAGCGTTCCGATCTTCACCATGGTCATGCCCACCTTGGTATTCTCGGCTGCTATTCGTAAGTCGCACGCGAGCGCCAAAGCGAGCCCTCCGGCCACAGCATATCCATAGATCATGGCAAGAACGGGGCACGGACAGGACTCGATGGCGGCCCATGCGTCTTCAGCGTCGCAAATGGATTCTGGTTTGACCTGCTCGATGTCATATCCAGAGGAGAATGCCTGACGGCTGGCTCCGCGAAGAACGACTACCCTGGTTTCGCGATCGTCGCCGATAGATCGGACCAAATCAGCCAGGTGTCTCATCATGGCCGGGGTAAATGCATTGCGCTTTTCCGGGCGGTTGATGGTGACGGTGCAAATCCCGTCCTCTTTGCTGACCAGAACAGAGTCTTCAGACACGCTTCACCTCGCTATCCGGAATCATAGGTCTGAGGGAGTGCGACGGTCAAATTCCGGGAGCGGCGGCCCGCGCACTCATTCCTGCTGGAGTCTGCCCGTTTGCGAGCGAGTGGCCGTTCTGATAGATTATCAATGCGGGGGCCGTTAGCTCAGTCGGTAGAGCATCTGACTTTTAATCAGGTGGTCGTGGGTTCGAGTCCCACACGGCCCACCATTCTGTATGAAAGGTAAAACTAAAACCTTCGAAAAGGTCTTCGCCTTGAGGCTTTGACAGGGGTTCCATTTCCTCTGACCCTGAAGACAGCTCCGGAAGCCGTTGTCAGAAAAGAAGAACTCTAATCCAGCGCGGCATCAAGTGATTCCTCTCAAGCATGCAGCTGCTTGCATATCCTGAACCCCATTGCCCGGCTCGAATCCGACCGCTGGCTGCCGACCAACGCCAAGTTGCAAGCGACGCCTTACAGTATCATGTTGTGGGCAGCATTACTATTCTGGTCATGAGGGTGAGCGCTGCTGGCAAGATCCTGCGACTCCAAGGATCAGTGGCGAGTGGGGCTCGGATTGTTGTTCCGTTGAGATCAGAAGTAGAATCACCTTCGGAAGAAACGCTGAGGAGGAAGGTATGTCGTCTGAGGCGGAAGATGAGTTGAAGAAGCGGTTTAGCCAGTTGATTGAGCACAGCATACTAAAGAGCGAAGAAGTCGAGCTGAGGGCTGGCGATTTGGCAAAGCATGGGCGATACGCTCGGGATCTAGGTTTGACGGCCAGAGAACGGCTCAAGTATGCCACTGCTTCTTCTGTCGATTGGAGGCGCATGATAGGGACATTGCAATACTCGAATGAACAACAGGACCAGATTCTTTCGGGCCTTCCCACGTTCATAGGGACAGCAACAAGCGCAAGCACAGCGGCCGCTTCCTCCATGACCGGACTTGCCGATTACGAGGCTGTGTGCACATACGCGCCAAGACAGGAGTGGGAACAGGCGAGACGCGCTGCCGAGGAATTATCGGCGGTGATCGACAAGTTCGCGGAGAAGGAGGAGGTGAAGAAGCTTCTACGACAGTTTGGTTTAGATAATGCCACGGCTGGCGAGAAGAGCCCCCTAGAGTTGTTTGAAACGGCTCATGCGGCATTCGATAAACCTGTCATTGAGGGATCTCCGGTAGTCACCTCTTTGCTGCCTATGAGAGAGTGCATCAACGGGATCGTTGCAGCGTTACTCCGGCTCCGCCCTAGGCAAGAACCGGCCCGCAACGAAAAGGACAAGGTGGTCTCCGTTTGGAAACAGTGCGCCGTCTCCGGGGTTTCACAAACGGCAATCGACGCCTTGGCGCAGCAGTGGTACGACTTGCACAACGAGTTGTCTGACTTCAAACAAAAGGGATGCAGTCGCACGGAATGGAGAGACCTTCTTCGCAAGACAACGCTGCTTCTTGTTGGCCTCTTGCGTATTCTTGACCCGGCGAGGCTTAGGCAGGTGCGGGGCTAAGTATGCACGGCGATGACGGCGGCCTCCCCAGGCGTGCCCGGCGAGAACACGCTACCACGACGTCCCTTCGCGCCACTATCTCCGCCGCGATGTTCCGCGCCACGGTGACTGCGGTAAGTCGATCCTTGGGGCTGTCGACGATCTCGACTGCGGCGGTGTAAGTGCCCGCTTCGATGGACCTGAGGATGCCTTTGTAGAACATGGTGAACTTCCGTTGGTAGCGGTCGGCTATCAGCTATCAGATTTCTTCACCCTTTCCTCTCCCGGTGGATGCCCTGGATATGCATAGCGACCATGCGTTTCCTCATCGTTAAGCCACGCTCCGACAATATGAAGTGAGAGGACCCCACCCATTCACAAATAGGGGCGGTTGCCCTTACAATGGGGACTGAACACGGCATTAACAGCTAGTGGAAGGAGGGTGCTATGCCAATGTGGTCTGATTTTCATAGACTGAGGTCTTACAATGCGGCCATGGGGTTCCTGCACCTGGCACAGGCGGTGGCCATATTCCTCCTGAGCAACGACTTCTCTCTCCCCGCCACGACGTCTTTTCTCAACTTCGATGCCTCGACCAGGACACTCACCCCGGTGACAGAGACAGTGTTCAGGCTTCCCTTCGGTCCTCTGGTCGCATTATTCCTGCTGCTTTCAGCCGTAGCTCACTTTACCATCATTTCGCCCGGGGTGTTCGGCTGGTATGCCAACAACTTGAAGAAGGGCATCAACTATGCCAGGTGGATCGAGTACTCGCTCAGCGCTTCCCTGATGATAGTCCTCATCGGCATGTTGTCCGGCATGTACGATGTGGCAAGTCTGATCCTGGTCTTCGTTCTCACCGCGGTGATGAACCTGTGCGGCCTGGTCATGGAGATCCACAATCAGACCACGGAGAAAACAAACTGGACCTCCTACGCGGTGGGCTGCATTGCCGGTATAGCCCCCTGGATTGCCATCGCCATCTACTTCTTCGGCTCGGTATCGAACGGAAAGGGGGCGGTGCCGACCTTCGTGTACTTCATATTGCCCATTCTGTTCGTCTTCTTCTTCAGCTTCGCCCTGAACATGTTCCTGCAGTACAAGAAGGTCGGGCCATGGAAGGACTACTTGTTCGGCGAGCGAGCGTACGTGTTGCTCAGCCTGGTGGCCAAGTCGGCGCTGGCCTGGCAGGTTTTCGCGGGCACTCTCAGGCCAATGTGAAAGCTGTCCAGGTCATCATACGGGGCTGCCGCCGTTGGGCGCGCGCAAAGTGACCGCTGTTGCCGTGGCATTGGCCTTGCGGTCTTCTTGGAATTGGCGTCTCTCAGGTTGGCACCTTGAGGACGGAAGGAGCTTGAGCGGATGACATGGCCTGACGTAGCAAAGCTGATAGCAAGCATTGTCCTTTGTGAAGGGGCCGGCGCCATCGGGGCCATTTTCACCACTAAGGCCATTCCAACCTGGTACGCCGGCTTGAGAAAGCCTGCTCTTACGCCTCCCAACTCAGTCTTCGCCCCTGTTTGGATTACGCTCTACCTGTTGATGGGGATAGCGGTGTTCCTGGTCTGGCGGGAGGGATTGGCCAATGACATGGTGAGGATCGCCTTCACAGCCTTCTGGATTCAACTGGCGTTGAACATCCTGTGGTCGGCGGTCTTCTTTGGCCTCAAATCCCTGCTGGGCGGTGTGGTCCTGATCCTGCTGCTCTGGATAGCCATACTGGTTACCATCATCCTGTTCTTCAGGGTATCCGCCGTGGCCGGCGGGATCCTCATTCCATACATAATCTGGGTCAGCATAGCCTCCAATTTGAACGTGCGCATCTGGAGGCTGAACCAGTGAGGCCGTGAAGGTCGAACAGGAGAATGCGTTCAGGCGTGTTCCCATGTCGGGATATCCGATTGGTTTCAAAGAGGATGCGTTCCTCCGCTAGCCGGGCACTACAACGTGATTCTCTCGAAAACCAGCTATGATGTATCGTTCCACGGCTACTCTCATCAGCGCCGTGTTATTGTCAGCCACGAACGCGCCGAGGACCGGATGCTTATGCATATAGACTTTCATCAGGTGTTCCCGATCATCCCCGATGCATTCTGTAGCCCGGCCCACGGCAGTGACTGCAATCGCTTGGCTGAAATCTGATTCTTGGTTCGATCGGCTGTCCACCAAGACGGCCACTGCCGGATTGTTGTGGATGTTGCGGTACTTGAGCGTCTGACGAGGGGTTGCAAACACAATATGCTTCAAGTCGTTTGTTACCGCAAAGGCTATGAGATTCGCGTATGCCCCGCCTTCGCCATGAGTTGCCAAGACCGCAAGCGACCGCGATTCGAAGAAGCCACCCAGTTCCGATAGGCCGAGCAATCTAATCCCCCCTTGATTCCAGACAACCGTAACCGCCCTTGGCATAGACCCGGTTTCCGCGGGCTCTGCACCGTTTCGGGCACATCCCCTGAGAGACCATTCTACCTTCTCTGCACCCAAGCGTGCAGCACATAGAACGTCCTTCACATGCCACTTTTCAATGGCACATAAGGAGGCACACAAGGATGAAAAGGTGCCCTCTTCCAGATCAACTCCAGAGTTGCTTATCCCCTTCGTGCTGCCCTCAGCAAGTGAGCGCCGTTCGAGTCCTGCACGCTAGGCCGTACAGAACAGTTCCCGAACTGAAATTCGAGAAAAAGCGGCTTGTGGCTTCCATTCAGCATCTCCTCACTTCATCTGCTTGATCTTGAATACTCCTCGGTCCCGACTGATGCCCGAGCATGGTTGACAACAGGCATATTGGTGCGTATAGTTGTCAACTAGGGAGGATGCATCATGATCGGCAAACGTTTGAGACAGACCCGGCTGTCCCGCAACCTTTCCCTGGATGCGCTGGCAGCCAAAATGGGAGGCATCGTAACGAAGCAGGCCCTGTCAAAATACGAGCTTAACAAGGCGCAGCCGTCTCCTGTGGTCCTGGGTAAGCTGTCTGCTGCCCTGGGGATGAAGGCCATAGACCTAACAGTGGAGCCCTCAATAACGGTGGAGTTCATCGCCTACCGGAGGACCTCGGGTCTCCTGAAGAGAGACCGTGCCAGGGTCGAGAGCATTGTTGAGCAATCGTTGGAAGAACGGGTCCGTTTGCAGGAGTTGGCTGGACAGACTGACGGCTCTTCAATTCCGATAAGGGCACTTCCGGTACGGAGCCTGGAAGAAACGGAGGTTGCCGCAGAACAACTCCGTGCCACGTGGCAGTTGGGGCTCAATCCGATCGCTGACCTTACCTCAACATTGGAGGATCACTTTGTGAGCGTGCTGGAAGTGGAAGCCGGTGGCGAATTCGACGGCATTGCCGCAATTGCCTATGACGCGGACC
>JAUSEJ010000195.1 GCA_030650265.1 Dehalococcoidia bacterium
ACACGAGCACTGGCGTAGTCACTTCGACTCCCAGCTATAGCGCTGGCGCCTATCCATAGGTGTGGTAAAGGGTCGGTCCAAGGGTATTGTGACAACATCTCTGATGGAGACTGATCAGAAACGAGCGGAGACGAAACTGGAGATCTAGTGGGAAAGGAAAGGAGCAAGGAAGATGAAACTAGTGAAGAGACTGATGGGGTTGAGCGGCGACCAGCGCGGACTTACGGCGATAGAGCTGGCGGTTGTAGTAGCTATCTTGGCGGTATTGGCGGCAATAGTGGCCGGCAACACGACCGGCATGAGCACGGCCGCCCGCGGTTCTAGTATGTCGACGGACAAGTCGGAGGTCCAGAAGGCGGTTGATAACTACAAAGGGCAGAACCCGACCAGTGGGTACCCTGTCGCCGGGGGGCTGACAGTGTTGACTACCACCACGGCGATCGTGTTCACCTCTACCTACACGACCAACGATAGTCCGGCTGTGACCAAGACATTCGTGCCGGATTTCCTGCAGCGTAACGTGAAGCACTGGGATGAAAAGACACCCGGTACATTGACTCCTGTTTGGCAACTCGATCCCAATGGTCAGGTGGTGGTTAACCTGAGCAACTCCCAGTACTAGGAGTCCATCTCGTGGACTGTGTTGAGAGACGACAGGCGGGGAAACTGCAACCAAGACCTTCAATGCTTACTATTGTGGCCATCAATGTAGATGGCCAATTCCTTTTGGCTACCCAATTTATCAGTTAGCCAACCCATGGTACGTATTGATAACTGGTCGGCTAACGGTTATAGTTGGGGTGTTCCAATGAAAGGTTCTTGTAAGGTCTGGGTAGGCAGACGTGAGGTCATTTTCAGAGCTACTGAGGATTCTGGGGCCGTTGCAGCGTGGCGGGGTCTGGATGAGAGCCAAATCGGAAATCATGGAAGTAGAAGTTGTACCGAAAGATGCGAAGCGGGCAAGAAGGGCCGAAGGCGGCGGATGGTGGAAGTCAAAGCGGGGAGGCTGGCCTCACGCTCATCGAGATGGCAATCGTCCTCACCATCCTCGGAATCCTGTCGACCATCGTCATGATCGCGGTGAGCGGTTCGGGCAACACCGCCCGGGAGACGGCCAAGGCGACGGACGCCATGGAAGTGCAGAAGGCGGTAAACGCCTATCAGGCGATTCAGCCTCTGGAGAAATGGCCGACTCTGGCAAAGCAGATGGGTTCGGTGATCATCGCCGCCGGATCGGCGCCAACCCTGCCGTTTTCGGTCGACAATCCCTTGACCTTCGTCGCAATTGACTGGGATGCCACATTCACGACGCCACTCGAGGGGACCAAACGTTTTGTGCCAAGTTATCTTGGCAAGCGACCTAAGCATGCCTCGGACACCACATTGGATGCAGACGGCGACAGTGTGCCGGAGCAGTCGACCTCGACGCCGGTCTGGGTGATCGAAAAAGGCGGCGTGGTGCGGGTGCTCCTCGACGACGCCGCGTATTAGGTCTTGGGTACGGGCGACTAGACCGACTCGGTCTCCGAGACCGAGTCGGTCTGACTGGGTTAGGGCGATGGCCTATTACCTTTTTCCCAGGTGACAAACCGGCGTTCAGTGCGTATAATTGAAGGCAAGTCTGATGGGGAGTGGTGATGGAAGATATCCTTCGCACTGAACGGGAAACCCGTAAGTTCCGTCTTTTGGCGTTGCTCTTGGTGGCGGCCGGGGTCTACTTCCAGCAGCGAGAGATTCCTATTTGGCCGGCGGTAGCCGTATCCCTCATCTACCTCGTCTATCTGAGCTTTCTTCTTTTCAAGCTGATCCGCCGGTTGCCAGCGCGGTTGTTACCCTTCCTGATGTTGATCGTCGATACGGGCTTCGTGGGTGGCTTGCTTCACTTCTTCGGGGTGGAAAGCGCCTTCTTCGTCTTCTTCCCGGTGCTCATCATCTACTACGCCATCTACCTTGGCTACACCGGCA
>JAUSEJ010000204.1 GCA_030650265.1 Dehalococcoidia bacterium
GGGACCATTCAAAGAAGAACTGTGGAACCTCCCCGCCGAGATCAAGGCGCCGATAGCCATGGCGCTCGAGGCCCAGTTCGACCTGCTGTTCCACAAGCTTGGTGTGGTAGACACCGCCGATCTGGTCGACCGCTTTGTCAAGCCCGTGCCGGTGATCAAAACGCCACTATCGTAACCGGCCGCCAGGACGGTCCTGGCGGCCGGTTACCCGACCAAGTATTGGATTCAATTCGTGAGGGCGTCCTTCTCTTAGAGGACGCCCTCACGAATTCTGAAACATCTCGCGATTTGTAGAAGATAAAGGACAATCAAAAAAGGCGACCTACTGGTCGCCTCTTGTCTCATTGCGGAGGTCTTACGCCGAAAAGGCAACCCGCAAGATCGGGGACGTACTTAGACTCTTCTGAGTAACCAGGCTCTCCAGTGTCTCGACCACCATCGGGTTCCACTGAACACCCTTGTACTTGCGGAATTCGGACATCGCTTGCTCTAACGACATCGCATTGCGATACGGTCGATCGGAAATCATAGCCTCGAGCGCGTCGGCCACAGAGATGATCTGAGAGCCCAGTGGCAAGAGTTGCCCATCCCTGCCATTGGGATAGCCGTTCCCATCAAAACGCTCATGGTGAGTGAGTACAAGCTCCTTCCCACGCTGGTACTGAGGAAACCGGGATAGTATGTCGTGGCCAACCTCCGGATGTTTCTTCATTATCTCCCACTCCGGCTGAGTGAGCTTGCTCTGCTTCAAGAGAATGCTGTCAGGCACGCCGATCTTCCCGAGGTCATGTACCCTTGCCGCCAGCCGGATAGCCGAGATGTCTTCGGCGGGTAGCTTCATACTGCGGGCGATCTGCACGGCATAGTCCGCCACTCTCTTGGAGTGCTCGAAGGTATAATGGTCTCGCATGTCCACCACGTCGGCCATGGTCTCCACCGCCGACACGGTCTGCTCCATAAGCTCTATCGTTCGCTTAAGCGAAAGGTAGATAAGCCCGGCCGGCACGGCCATGACCAGGGGGACCCAGGCGTCCTGCGCAGAGGCGAGAGCGGCAACAACGCCGATTAGGAAAAGGCCGGCGAATTGGACGCCATCGAGACGCCACCCAACGAACCAGATCTCTATCGGGTTCTGTTTTAGATGCAATCCGACCATCACCGACACCATCAGACTATTGGCCATAAAGACCCCGAGGGCGCTCATCGGGATGGCCAAGAGGTTCTCCAGGCCAGACAACGACGCCGGCGCGACCTGTGGCACATAAGAGTAATAAACCAGGCCGCCGACTCCCTCCGCAATCATAAACTGACTCGTATTGAAGATCACGCTGCGAAGGGTTCGCCTCTTCTTTCCCGGAACGGGATGCGGACG
>JAUSEJ010000209.1 GCA_030650265.1 Dehalococcoidia bacterium
GCTGATCTGGCGCCGGAGTCGCCGGAGGCGCCGAGGTCGTTGAGCAGGACGCCAGGAGCAGGACGCTAACCACCATGGCCGCGACGAATAGATAGCCAACCCTGAAACGCATGTCCGTCAAACCTCCTCTTAAATTCGGGGGAAACGATATCACAGGAAGAAAAGGCCCTCCTTCCCATTCTCCCTTTTCACCCTCGCCTCCTATCCGGTGGTTGCCGGCGATCTCACTGAGGCAATGACCTGGCCAATCCAGTTATCTTCCCAGGGGACGACGATGGACATCCAGTTTCCCACGTCCCCGGCCAGTTCGAGAATTCCCATCTCTGCCGAATACGGTGCGGCAGTGCAGCACAGGCCACAATACTCCAAGATAAATGCCTCTTTGTCGGTTGCTAGAGGGTAGAACGAATGGGCCCTGCCCGACTCATATACTCTCTAGCACTATTGGCCTGTTCCCGATACCGCTGCCTTTTCTTGAATCTCCTTAAGCCAATGGAGGGTCCAGTTGACTTTGTCCGGAACTGTATCCTGCATATAGTGGCCCCAATCACCGGCTTTCTTGAAAATTCCGACGTCCCCGGCGTAGAGTGAATGGCAACAATCGAGGCCACAGTACATGAGCTTGTTTAGCTTCTCATACATACCATCTGCCTCCATTGCCTCGTCATGGGGCCCAAACAGGTCGAGATAATACTCGGTGGGCGGAAGCTTCTTTCGCAGAGCAGCTTCGTGGTCGTCTCCCCAGACCGAACCAACCGGCAGGCGTAAGCAGCCAATTGATGGCAGCACCCCTATCTTAGTCATCTCGCGAATATGGTCGATGTGAGTGTCCCGGGCCTCTTGCCATGTCTGGTGCGCCCCCGCCACGAGACTGATGCCGCCGATGGTCTTACAGGCGACGTTGCCTTTACCTAGAATATCTACGGACTCTGAGACAAACTCCAACCAGCGGTCATACGAGCAATGCTTGCCTTTGCCCGGAAGCGAAGCGTCGAAGGATACGCGATCCCAAACCTCCATTTGGATGTGCATACTGTCGAGTCCTACATCCTTTAATCTCTGCAACCCCTTTCTGCTCAGGGCTTCGGTAAGGATCGAGAGGTTGGGTTTGTAGGAAGTCGCATTGGCAATCTTCTCCACAAAGCTCGTATGTATTCTCTCTTCGTGATCGGAGCTAGTAAAACCGCCCAACTCGAAATGGCCCTCGACGATCCGTACCTCCGAGGTGCGTATCTTGTAAGCCTCGACCGTGTCCTCAAGATTCTCCGATACCGGCCGGTCAAGCCCGATGGCGCGGGCATCTTCCTGCCCTACGTTAAAGTTGCAGAACTTGCACTGGTCCCCGGTAGCGAAGTACTCACAATAGCGGACGGGAAAGATGAAGAAGCAGCTGCGAGGAGACTTGATCAGTCTCGATATCGGTGTTCCCCTGCTGGTTAGGGGTTCCGCACCCTCTCGGGGCTTTGGCATAGGAAAATAGAGCTCGAGGTCCACCTGTTCCTCGTCTTCAAAAAGGCCGAACTTATTCTCGCTTACTTCCCTGACCGAGTAGGGGCTCCCGGGGCTGATGACGAGGGGAGCGTTGAAAGAGCTCTTCATGAAGAAGGCATCCGGGCGGAGGATGCGGTCGCCCTGCACTCTTGACGGCCGTCTTGCCACCAAGTCCTTGAGGGTTACTTCATCAAACTTGTTTTGATAGGAGCCTTCAATCACCTTCCATATGCTGATCTTGTCGAGATCATCGGTGTCCTTTACACCACGGTTCCAGAGCTCCCATTTGACAATGAGGTCGCGGGGAATGTCTGGATACTTCTTCGCCAGTTCGTCAATTCGTGCCAATGTCTTTCTCCTCCTGTGTTTTCTTATACATTTATTTTGTTAGCCAAGGTATAGCTGCTTACGCTACAGTCAGGGAGCAAACGTCTACCTTACATTTCTAGACCTTCGCGGGCGACTTCACCGACGAAACGAACTGCGCCAGCAAGTTACTCTCATCGGGCACGACGTCAGCCATCCAATTCCCAAGATCTCCGGCCAGGGCCAGAATGCCTATTTCCCCAGCATAGATGCCGGCCAGGCACTCCAGACCGCAGTACATGAACCTGTTCAATTTCGGATATAGGCCATATTCCATTGAGGCTTGATGGTGAGCCTGGGCCACGTCGAGAAGATAATCTGTTGGTGGAAGTTTCTCCCGGAGGGACTTGTCATCCCAGTATACCGAACCCGGCGGCAGTCGCAGGTTCGTGAAGATGGGGAAGACGCCGTTCTTGATCATCCAGGTGTTCCCCTCGATCTGGGAATCCCTGGCCTCCTGCCAGGTCTTGTGCCCGTTTTCGGGGATAAGAGAGAGTCCGGCGATGATCTTGCCCCCAACGTTGCCCACGCCAAAGACATCTACCGCGTCGAAGAAAGCGTCAAGCCACCGCTCATGCGACATATGTTTGGCCTTCCCCGGACAGACCTCCGAAAACAACTCGGGAACCCATACCTCCATTTGGAGCGTAATGCAATCCAGTCCTGCGTCCTTCAGCCTCTGATAGTCCTTCCGCTCGAGGGCTTCGCCAATAATTGTCAGATTCGGTTTGTAGGAAGCGGCGCCGGCGATCTTCTCTATGAAATCGACATATATGCTCCCCTCGTGTTCACTGCTCTTGAACCCTCCCATCTCGAAATGGCCTTCGAGAAGCTGGTGGTCCGCACTAAGAATCCTGTAAGCCTCGATCGCTTCATCCAGATTGATTGTAACGGCGCGGCCAATGCCCACGGAGCGAGAGTCGTCGTGCGTCGAATTGAAATTACAGAACTTGCACTGTTCCCCGGTGGCGAAGTATTCGCAATAGCGAACAGGCATCATGCGAAAGCAGTTACCAACAGGGCTAACGAGTTGGGTGATTGGTGTGCCTTTGCTTGTTCTGACATCTCCCATGGCCGGTGCATCCATATTGGGGAAATAGATGTCCACATCGACCTTTTCTTCCCCTTCAAACAGGGCGAAGGCGCCTTCTCCCACTTCTCTAATCCCGTAAGGGCTCCTGGTGTCTATTCGGGTCCCGGCGTATAGACCATTCTTCATATGGAGCCGCCGCGGGCGTAGCACAGAGCCAGCCCGCAATCTGTTCGGCCTTCTCGCCGCCAGATCCTTAAGGGTTACGTCATGATCGTAAGATTGATAGGTCGTTCCGGGACCTGACCAGTCGCTTACCTTGTCGAGGTCGTCGGTATCTCTCACACCGCTGTTCACGACCTCCCACTTGACAATCACCTCTTTGGGAATGGATGGGTACTTCTTCTGAAGCTCGTCGACCCGGGTCATTTACTTTCCTCCAAAACCACGATTGGGGATGGGCGACCTACTTCGGGGGAGCTATCTCCTCTGACACGACCCCCCGAATGATATCGTGTACAAGGTTCTTCAGATACGGATCCAGTTGACTTGCTACCACAGGTTCCAGTGCTTGTCCCCGACAGGAAAAGGACATCGCCCGTCTAAACCCCTCGGACACGCGAGGCAGTTTAGCAATCTGACTTCAGGCAACTGTGCCCCCTTAGATTGCTCGGCATAGCCGAACGCCTTCCTGACGCCCAATTCATCACCTTCCAGTATGAGGGTAATCGCCCCTTCCGCCCCGCCGAGGCCCCCCGCCGCTATCTGGGTTGCCCTCACTCCGCCGAGAATCTCGAAAGCCTTGATCTCCGTGACCACTTCTCCCAAACGGAAAGGAAGAAGACCACACGCTAGCCCCATTCCAAGTCCACGTTCGCTAAACCGGGCCGCCTTCACCGCGACGTCCAGCGGGACTGATATCAGCTTCTCGAGACCCATAGGCACAATCACGTGGAAGCTCTTACGCTTCGCGGCAGCTATCACCTGGGTAATGCTTGACTTTCCCCTCTTGGGACTGCCAATGAGGATTCCCACGTTGCCATCTATATCAAGGGCATTTCCGCTTTTGACATAGACATCATCAGGGCCCATCTCCGCCAAAATATCACGTATACCGGTGCCCTGAGTCAGGACCCCGTTCTTAATTACCAGGGAATGGCGAAATCCGCTTCCATCCCAGCTCGCTTTGTCCGCTTCCGAACGATGCTCACCGGCCACGGCCATTTCGATGCATGCTCCTTTGGGTACAATGGCGCCACAAAGCCAGGTAGGTGTTCCAGGCTTGCGGCCGATGAGCTCTTCGGCCACAAAATAGTTACTACTGCTCGGGTGCAGCACCACCATACCACTCTCGCTGGCACGCCGGACTACAGGCATCTGGGCCACTGCTTTTGCTATGAGTTTCTTTGACTCAGTCGGAGTTAATGTCACTTGGGCCAGCATGTCGATTCTCCTGACCTATAATCCATTCGTCATTACAGGAACCTATTCAGTTTCTCATTGGCGACGGCGCTCCCAACAGTATAGCAAGTCTAACGTGTGCCGGCGGCCTGCGCCATCGGTCGAACAACGTATTCGGGA
>JAUSEJ010000213.1 GCA_030650265.1 Dehalococcoidia bacterium
ATTGTAGTAGTTGTCCATCATCCCGTCCCATTCAGGCGCAATGTTTCTTCCCTGGGCCGGACCGTCAACAGGGACGGAGCCGTACCGTTGAGAAGGCGCCTCGACTTCTGGTGTTATCCCGTGTCTGACGTTGAAGGCTCGGAGGAGATTCACGATTCTCTTTCCCACGTCATAGCCTTCGACAATATCCATGTTCCAGCCTGTTGCCGCGTTAACTGCCTCAGTGACAAACTTCATCTCGGTCCACAAGCAGAACCTGCACGCACCCAGGCAATCCTCAAAAACCATCCTACCCTTGGACTTGGCCAGTATTGTCGATACCTCCTCCGCTGAGAAGTCATCGGTCTCCTTCAGCCCAATGTCCTGTCCCATAACGAGCCAACCACCGTTTTCGATTGTGCCAGTGTTCGACACACATGTATCCAACATCTCGGACCATTTGGCCCTGTGGTCATGTCCCCTGGGCGAATTCCCCTTCTTCGTGTAGATGGCGAGATCGGCTGCTTCGCCCCCGATCCGTTGCGACGCCCGCATCACCCCTTCGGCCAAGAGGTTGCCAACGCCATCTCGTCTGGCGATCTTCTTCAACATCGCCCGGGTTGCCTCCACATTCCCCCATGTCATCTTTAGGCCGTCGGTCTGCTCTTCGGTGAAAAGGCCTTTCTCAAAGCATTCCATGACCCAGCCAATTACCCAACCGGCCTCATTGTTTTCAAACCCAAGGCGGTCAGTATCGTTGGCGAGAACGAGAGCGCCGGCAGGGTCGTTGTTCCCGATCACTGGGGCCCAGGCGGCCCACTGTTCGTGTTCCGGTTCCTCCCCGACATAGCCGGCGTAGGGCCCTTTACCGATTGTTATCATGTGGAGATGGTGCATCTGGCAGGCCCAGCAGGGGTGTGGTTTGATCTTGTTCTCCGTCCGGTAGTTACGAGCCATAAACGGCTCGGTATCGGGAAAGATATTCGTCGTGTAGTTCTTGGTCGGAAGCCAGCCACCTTTTTCCGCTACGATGAAGGCCATGCCGGTGCCCCAGTCCCACCTATCAAAGGAGCCAGGCTTAGACTTAAGAACGTCGATTATGGCGCTGCCAGCAGTTGCAAGGGCGTGGGAGTTAGCGACCTTGATGCGGCCCCTGCCTCTCACTATCGCGATGGCCTTGAGCCGCTTCGATCCCATTACCGCTCCCGAGCCATTGTGGCCCGCCACGTGGCCTTTGTCGCCCGCGACTGCAGCAAACTTGACCAGATTCTCGCCGGCCGGCCCGATGCTGAAAACGCTGATTTCCCGTTCGCGTTTGCCCAGTTCCTCGCCAATGGCGTCCTGCGTTTCCCATGTATCCTTGCCGGCCAGATGCGAGGCGTCCCTGATCTCGGCTTTACCGTCGGCGATGAGAAGGTACACCAGCTTGTCGGCAGCGCCCTGAAAGACGATTGAATCGTAGCCGTTCAGTCGCATGAAGGCGCCAAGGAAGCCATTGGCCTGGGTGGAGGTGGCGCCGTTGGTAAGAGGCCCCTTGGTGACGATCGAAATCGTGCCCGAGCCCATGATCTTAGTGCCGCCAAGGGGCCCCGAGCCGACGATCAGCCTGTTCCCGGGGTCTGACCACTCTACGCCCGGGGGTACTTCCTCGTAAAGGATCTTGGCGCCGAGGCCAGTGCCGCCAACGAACATACGCATTGTGGCCGCATCGACGGTCTCAGTCGAGATTTCCCCAGTACTCAAGTCAATGCGAAGTACCCTGCCCTCGTAGCCTGTCTCGCCGATTTCCTTCATGTCTGACCTCTGCTTGGCTTATTGCCTGACGCGTTGTGGCTTCTAGCGATGCGGCCTCCCCAATGGTGCTGAGAGCGCAGTCTAGGGAAGTTATCCCCAAGATAC
>JAUSEJ010000214.1 GCA_030650265.1 Dehalococcoidia bacterium
CGCCGGTCTTTCGTTTCAACTCGCTCCAACCGGCGCCCGAGACGACATAGGCCGTCGGTGAAAGCGCCTGCTCCTGGCTGGCCGGCAAAATCAACACCCGCCCTTCACGCGCGAGATTGACAAGGGCTGAATTGGCATCTGCCTTGGGAAGACCGCCACTTTCCAGCAAGTTTCTCACCTCTACAGGTTCGATTCGCTGGAGGGCCGTCAAGAGGATATCTTCAGGCGAGCCCTTCTGAAGAAGAGATAACCTATCAAGCGTCGGGGTGTTGAATCTTCGATGCCGCTTGGCGTGAGATTCGACGATCTCCCCTCCACCGAGGGTATCGTCGGTTGAGCGGACGATGAAGAAGTCCCCCTTTACGACCGGGACGGGCTGGCTTAGCTTTATCTGGGCCCAGCTTGACTCGCCAGGCCCCAGTTCCGGACGCTCCAACAGGCGAATCACGCCCTCGACCTCACTCGAACCGGTGTAGAAAGTAACCTTAGTGTTTTGCTGCTAGGGATGCTTAAGGTCGGGGACAACTCGCAACTCGACATCCACCGCTGCCGTCGGATTGAGCCAGCCGGCTGTGGTAATAACATCGCCCCGATTCAACTCTGTGGTTGACAAGTTGGCGATGTTGAGCGCCACCCGGTTGCCGGGTGTTGCTGCCTCCACCTTGTGCTTGTGGGTTTGAAGGCCCCGAATGCGCGATTTGAGATGTCCGGGAAGTACTTCTACTTCCTGTCCAACCGATAAGCTGCCATCGATCAGGGTGCCCGTTACGACGGTGCCAAAACCGGCTATCGTGAACACTCGATCGACCGGCAAACGAGGTCGACCGATATCCTTCTTGGGCGGCGTCGACTCCAGCAGACGATCTATCGTCGCAATGAGCTCGGCGAGACCGTCTCCGGTGGTTGAGGAAACCGGCACGATGGGAGAATCACGCAGATGAGTCTCCTTGAGCGTATCCTGAACGTCCGACATGACGAGTTCCAGCCATTCTTCGTCGACCAGATCCTTCTTCGTAATCACGCAGATGCCACTCTTTACCCTGAGGAGGTCCAGAATAGCCAGGTGCTCCCTGGTCTGCGGCATCACGCCTTCGTCGGCGGCAATCACCAAAAGGGCGAGATCGATCCCGCCGACGCCAGCCAGCATATTCTTGATGAATCTCTCATGCCCCGGCACGTCGACGATGCTGACCTCCCGACCGCTGGGTAGCCTGAGCCAGGCAAAACCCAGATCGATGGTCATTCCCCGGTCCTTCTCCTCCTGAAGCCGGTCGGGGTCGATTCCCGTCATCGCCCGCACCAGTGTCGATTTGCCGTGGTCGACGTGCCCCGCCGTTCCAATGACGTGCATAGTACTGGTTGCTCCCCT
>JAUSEJ010000394.1 GCA_030650265.1 Dehalococcoidia bacterium
TGATAGCCTCGGCCAATTCGCTCAAATGATGATTAGGGCGCCAGAGCCAGCGATCGAGACACTCAACCTGCGAAAAGCGTTCGGCAGAAAAGTGGCCGTAGATAGCCTGACCCTGACGGTAGGCCGCGGCGAAGTTTTCGGCTTTCTCGGCCCAAATGGGGCGGGCAAGACCACTGCCGTGAAGATGCTAACCGGGCTCGCCCGTCCGACCGCTGGTTCAGCCCGTATTCTCGGCCAGCCAATAGGCAATATCGAGGCCAACAGGCAGATTGGCTATCTGCCCGAACTCTTCCGCTTTCACGAATGGCTCGAGGGACACGAGTTCCTCGAGTTCCATGGCCGGCTGTACGGCATGGCGGGCCCACAAAGGACCCGGCGAATTCCGGAAGTTCTCGAGTTGGTGGGACTATCCGCCAGAGCCAAAGACAAGCTAAGAACCTATTCCAAGGGTATGCTACAAAGGATCGGCATAGCCCAGGCGATCTTGAATGATCCCCGCCTGGTCTTCCTAGACGAGCCCACCTCTGCCCTTGACCCGATCGGACGGAGAGATGTGCGCGACCTGATAAGACAGCTTGCGGCGGACGGCTGCACGGTCTTTCTGAACTCCCACCTGCTCAGCGAAGTCGAGTTGGTCTGTGATCGGGTCGCCATAGTGGACAAGGGCAAGGTCATGGCCATGGGCACGCTGTCAGATCTGCTATCCAGCCAAACCGAACTTGAGGTCCAGGTCGATGCCACTACTCCCCTTCTGCTTGACGCTCTCGGCAAGCTAAGCTCGAACGTCACCTTCACCGACTCAACTATCACCATGTCTCTCAAGGACAGAGAAATGGTTCCGCTGGTGGCCGAGGCTATAGTACGATGTGGCGGCAAGATTTATTGCTTGACGCCAAGACACCTCTCCCTCGAAGAGTTGTTCGTCAGCACTGTGGCAGAGGGGGAGAAATGAACGTAATCACAATCGCAAACTTCACTTTTCACGAAGCTCTGAGAAAGAAGGTAGTGCTGGCCGCCGCCGTCCTGAGCTTTGCTTTCCTTGCCTTGTACGCTCTGGGCTTTCATTTCTTCGTCACCGAAGCGGCAAGATCGGTCCGGGTCAGCGGCACAGCCAGCATCTTCGCCCGCGAATTTGGCGTGCTTGTCATGATGGGACTCTACGTCGTCAATTTCTTTGGTGGCCTGCTCGCCATCTTCACGGCGGTGGGCACCATCTCGGGCGAGATCGAAAGTGGAACCCTGCATGCGGTCGTCCCCAAACCCATAAGACGATGGGAGATCATGGTGGGGAAATGGCTTGGCTATGCGATCATGCTTTCCGTTTACGTCTTCGTCATGGCCTGGGGCGTGATAGGCTTATCCTATGTACAGAACGGCTATCTGCCATCCCAGCCACTGTATGGTTCCTGCCTGATGGTCCTGGTATCCCTCTTGTTGCTATCTCTCACCTTCGCCGGCAGCGCCATCTTCACCACGGTGACCAACGGCATCGTAGTCTTCATGCTGTACGGCATCGCCTCGGTAGGAGGTATGGTCGAGGGCATTGGAACGCTCATCCAGAGCGAGATACTACTCAACATTGGCATCGTCAGCAGCCTTATTGTTCCCAGCGACGTCATCTGGAAATCAGCAACCTACTTCCTCCAGCCCCGTCTGTTCGACCTGATACCCGTTCCCACCCCTTTCTCCTCCGTCTCCCCACCTAGCCTGCCGATGATCGCCTATGCCATCGGCTATTGCGTGGTCGTGCTACTGGCAGGTATCAAGTTGTTTCAGCAGAGGGATCTGTAGAAGCGCTGTCTGATTGTCTGAACCGCGGTTCAGACCAAGGCCCTCACCCGCCCCTGGCCCATTTTCTGACGGCCTCGTAGACCGCCTTGGGGCGGAAGTCAGGGGTGAGGAATGTATAATAGTCGTTGTAGTTGTTGGCCGGACGGGGCAGTTTGAACTGCCACATCGCGACGAACTCCACCCAGGGCCATTCCTGCTCGGCCTTCTGGTAGGCCCTCACAGTGTACTCCACCCGCTGCGCCGGCCTCACGGCTCGGGTCCAGCGAGGATGGTCGTTCCAGCCCGCTTCAGTAATCATGACCTTCTTCGCCCCATCGCCGTTTCGCTCCATGATCTGGCGAAGCAGCTCGACTCGAGCAAAGTTTATTCGGTCCGGCGCGGCCGGATCGTCAGGAGGGGATTTGTAGCCGTAGGCATGGGCGCCCAGGATATCAAAGTAATCCTTCGCTCCGGCATCGTACATCTGCTGGAGGTAATCCAGATCGTCCAGACCCATGTCGCTCTTCTCCAGCGTCGGCGCCAGGCCAGCAGAGACGATCAAAGCCGTCGGATCGGCCTGCTTAGCCCTCTGATAGGCCGCTTTAAGAAGTTCGGTGTAGGCGCCCCCACTTATCTTGCCGAATCCCCATTCGGCGGCCACGTTCGGCTCGTTCCAGACAATGTAATACTTTACCCTGTCTCCGTAACGGTTCACGAAGGCGAAGATAAAATCACTGTAATCCTTGATTACCTGGCGGTCTACGTAGCGCGAGGTAGAATCTTTTGGCCGGTCCCAGGCGGGCACGTAGTCGATGCGCGCCACAAGATTGAGCCCCTGTCGATAAGCGGAATTGACGACTAAATCGGCGTGGGTCCAGTCGTAGCGGTCCTTATCCGTCTCGATATAAGCCCAGGGGAAGTACTCAACTACCCAGGCGGCGCCCATGTCGCTGGCCATGGCGAGAGCTCGATCGATCTTGCGCCCCTCGACCTCCTCCGTCAATCTGGTATGCACGCCGACGATGGGATGGCTGGTTTCCAGCGGCAGGCGAACCACTACACCCGGGTCAGGAACGTAGCTGATGAGAGCGAGGAAGACCAGAAGAACCAGTATGACAGGCGGTCTTGCCGGAGAGATAGGCTTCCCTACCACCTCTTATCCGTCATCACCCAGCTAGCATACTGGTTGGTAGGATCGACCCAACCGTTGCGAAGATTGACAAACCACTCAAAGCCAATCCATTTGTTGTTCTCCTCGCGCACGCTAAAGAACACAAGATAGCGATTGTCGTCGAGTTTATAAGCCGACCAGCCAACAATGTCCTCCTTCAAACCTGCCTCTCTAGAGCGGCCAAGCACCGAGTCGATGCGATACTTGATCGTATCCTCTGGCTTAAAGCCGAGTCGAAGGTTCTGAACGTGGCTGATGGCGCCGCCTTCCCCCATTTTGCCGTCATAGGCAGCCGCCGACCTTGACCCGGAAGACGTCGAGTTAAGCAAGAGAAAGGCAATTCCAAATAGTATCCAGCCAGGAGGGAAGGAAACAACCCGAACAAAGGACCCAAGCACTATAACAACTCCGCTTCGACATATAGCATCATTTATGGCGTCATGCCATCTCTCAACAAAGATGGCCAACCAAGACTCCGGCGGCCGCACATCCGCCGAATCTGCCCATTGCAAGCTGCGTAGGGGCATCCTTCCGCAGAAGGTTCGCCCCTACGGTTAATCAGAACATCCATGAACCGGCGACTAGTGGGGCAAAGC
>JAUSEJ010000217.1 GCA_030650265.1 Dehalococcoidia bacterium
GATCTGTTCCACCATCTGCCAACCCTCCTCGCCGGTCGCCTTACTCAAGGAAGCTTTAGCTGAACCCCAGTCTAGTAGTAACTCGAAGGAAAATGTGACATCTGGTGGCCCGCACTGAACCTCGCCCGGTGCGAAGCGCGAGCAGTAGTTCACCACCTGGGCATCGGCCAGTCCGAAGTAGATGGCTACGGAGTAAAGATCGAGGCTCTCCCAGCTTTCGAGGCGGAGAAACAACTCGGCTGGATTGAAGCCGTAGTAGAGCCGCTTGATGATGGTTCTGGTGCGCTGCATTGCTCCCGTGGACGTCTCGGGCTCGACATAGCCGCCGGCAGCCCACTCAGACGAGGCCACGTCGGCGCCGGCCAGGCGAGGCGAGATGTAGCCGCTGATAACCCTTGAGGTCAACTTCTGGGCTGTGCCCAAAATCGGCTGTTGGAGCCAAAGTGGAACCGGCAGACCCATGATGCGGTAGACATTGCTGAGATGGCCCCGAAACTCCTGATCGAAGAGGTGGTCCTGGCCCGAATCATTTTGCGAATAGTACCACCAGAACCAATCGCTACCCTCGGCTATGTAGATCTCTCGCCAGGCCTTTTCCAGTGTACCGTCGTCAGCCAGTGGGTTCTCGTTCTGCCAGGCGATAAGGCGGTCGCGGGAGCGGGAAAGGTAGTCCCAGGCTTTGTTCTGCTCTGGCTCGCCGATCCAGGTCTCAAGGCTGTGGTTAATCCAGCTTCCCGTGAATAGGTTATCGATGTTCTCCGTGGGCGGAAACTGGTCGAGATAGTCGCTTACTGTCGTAGTGCAGATCTGATCGTCATTCGAGAGAAGTTCGTACAGCTTGCGCAGGAAGACATCGCCGTTGTGTTCATAGCCCTCCCAACAATTCTCACCGTCCAGGATGATCGAGACCAGGTAGGGATGGTCGGGGTCGTTGAGGTTCTCCCGAATCTTGTGAAGCCGTTGCATCAGGTCGAACGCTCCATCAGGTCCGGCAAATTGTCTATAAACGAAACCGATCCGGTCGGAGAGCACGCGGTCCCGGAACACCATGGCGATGGGAGCCTGTCCCTTTGACTCATCGGTACGCAGGCAGTATGGCCGGTAGAGAAACCAGGGATTGGTCAGGTGACCGTACCCGTCACGCTGTGCCACGGTGTTAACGCTTAGGGAGAGTATGGCTTCATCGGAGGCCAGCCACTGGACCGTGTTGCGCTCGGCGAGAAGCGATACTAGCCGGTGACTGACCGCCCCTTCGGAGGGCCAAAGCCCGCGCGGCCTCTTGCCGAAGTATTTCTGGTGAGCCTCCAAGGCCAGTCGCAACTGCTCGGCCCCGTCCTCCGCATGGCTAAAACGCATCTCAGGTAGTGGCAGACCGGGGCTTGCCACGCGGCAGGAGGCCGTGTCAATAAGAAGGGGCAAGATAGGATGATAGTAGGGGCTGGTCGTGATCTCGATTTGACCAGCGGCTTCAAGTTGACGATAGAGAGGGAGGGTTTTGGCCATGATCTCCCTCTGCTTGGCCACTAGTAGCTGGACGTCTTCGAGCGTAAAACGACTTTGCTTCTTGACAAGATACTGGAGATCGGGATCTCGCTCGATCCAATTGGGATCGATCCAGACCAGATTGAACCATACTTGAAGGTCCCGCCAGAACTCCACCGAGAATAGTCGCCAATCGCCTCCGGCTGCCTGTCTGAGTTGGAGAAGCTGCCAGTACCGTGGATATTTCCGGATAATCCGATCCCAGTCAATGCTAAAGAAGAATCCGAGGATGAATTCCTTGTCCTCATCGGATAGGCTTTCGGCGGGCTTCTCCGTGAGCTGAAGACACCGGTCCACGGCATCATTATCGAGGTAATCGACAAGCTGCTCGGCCAGGCTGGGAACGATATTAAATGTCTGGCGAATCTTCGGGAAGTCTAAGAGGATCTCCGCCATGTGAAGATAATCTTTGGTAGCATGAAGCCTGACCCAGGGCAGTTTGTGCTCCCCCGTGAAGGAGTTCTGGTAGTATGGCTGGTGCATGTGCCAGACGAAAGCAACGTAAAGTGGATAGGTCATTGGGGAGCCTACGCCTACTCTTTCGTGCGTAACTGTGGGAAGAGAATGACCTCGCGAATCGATTGCTGGCCGGTGAGAATCATCACTAGCCGGTCGATTCCTATGCCCAGGCCACCGGTCGGGGGCATACCATGCTCAAGCGCGACGAGAAAGTCCTCATCAACCAATTCCGTTTCTTCATCTCCGGACTCTTGTTGAGCCAGTTGCCCGACAAAGCGTTCACGCTGGTCGATGGGATCGTTCAGTTCAGTGTAGGCGTTGCCGACTTCCATGCCGCCGATGAAGGGTTCGAACCTCTCCACCAGGGTCGGGTCATCGGGCTTCTTCTTGGCTAGCGGGGACAGCTCTATAGGATAATCGAGGACGAAGGTTGGTTGAATGAGATTGGGTTCGACGAATTGTGAAAGAAGCTCATCGATCAGTTTGCCGCGTCCGAGAGCAGGGTCCACGGTCATACCCATAGATTCCATCTTGTCCCGCAAAGACGACACATCGGCGTACGCGGTGAAGTCTACGCCGCCGTATTTGATGATGGCATCCCGTATAGTTAATCTTCGCCAAGGCGGTGTCAAATCAATATCCTGTCCGCCAAACGAGACGATCATCGTACCCTTAACCTCTTGCGCTACGGTCGATACTATCTCCTCGACCATCTGCATCACGTCGTTGTAATCGGCGTAGGCCTCGTAGCTCTCCATCAGGGTGTATTCGGGATTGTGTTTGGTCGAAATGCCTTCGTTGCGGAAAACCCGGCCGATCTCGTACACTTTCTCGAACCCGCCAATGATGAGCCGTTTGAGATGGAGTTCCGTGGCAACGCGGAGGAAACGGGTCTGGTCGAGGGCGTTGTGATAGGTGATAAAGGGTTTGGCGGCAGCGCCACCGGCCATGTCGTGCAGAATTGGTGTTTCCACCTCGATGAAGCCCCGGTTCTCCATCAAACGACGGATCGAGGCAATGGCTTTGCTTCTCGTCAGAAAAATATCGCGCACTTCCGGGTTGGAAATCAGGTCGAGATATCGCTGGCGATACCGCTTCTCAACGTCGACCAATCCATGCCACTTCTCCGGCAGGGGATGCAGCGACTTGGACAACATCCGGAAATCGTGCACTTCCAGGGTGATCTCGCCGGCCCGCGTGCGAAACAGTTTTCCCTTCACGCCGATAAAGTCACCCAGATCGAAAAGTTTGAAGTCCTCGTAGAGCTCTTCACCGAGAACATCCTTGCGAAGGAATATCTGAATCTTGCCTTCACCGTCAAGAATGTGCGCAAAGCTGACCTTGCCCATGCCCCGACTGCTCACGATTCGGCCAGCAAGGGTAACGTCTTCGCCTGCTTCGGGCGAGGCAGCGGTGGCGCCGGCTGATTCCTGCTCGGTGAAAAGCGCTATCGCCCTGTCAGAAGTCAGCGCACGGTGAAATCGGGGAGGATACGGATCGATTCCCCGCTGGCGTAGCTTGGCCAGCTTGTTAAGACGATGTTGAGTTAGATCGTCAACTTGCTGCATATCTATTTGATGCCGATAATCTTATAGCGGAGGACGCCGGCCGGTACAAGAACCTGTACTTCGTCGCCCGAACGTTTGCCCAACAGCGCCTGACCGACCGGTGATTCGTTGGAGATCTTGCCATTGCGCGGGCTTGCCTCGGCGCTACCGACGATAACGTACTCCTCTTCCTCACCTTCGCCGGATGCAACCTTGACCTTGGAACCGATTCTGACGTAGCCGGAAGGGCTAGTTTCTTCCCTGATGATCGAGACATTCTTGAGCATCTGCTCCAGTTTAAGGATGCGACCCTCCACAAAAGCCTGTTCATTCTTGGCATCGTCATATTCGGCGTTGTCGACAGTCGTCCCGAGTTCCTTGGCCTGATGGATGCGATCGGCGACTATCGGCCTCTTAATTGTGCGCAAAACATCGAGCTCGGCTTGCAGCTTATGAAGACCTTCTGGTGTTAGAAACGATTGCTTGTCCGGCATCCCGACCCCTCCTCGCAGGAATACTTTCCCATCCCGCTGAACGGTAAAAAGGACTGAGAGTCGACTAACCCTCAGTCTGCACTGGTTTTAACTTGACGCCAATTATATAGCATACTCTATCGATTGTAAAGCGCCCGAATTGAATCATAATAACTGTTACCGAAAGGTGTATCGTTGCATCAGAACTACTGTTACCGGAGGCGACTGGGGTGGGGACGATGTCGAGAAGCAGCGTGCACGAATATGCGTCGGCAATCAGGTTGCGATACCAAAAAGCCGATCGAGCGAAGCGGAAGAAGATTCTTGATGAATTCGTTATTACGACTGGTTATCACCGGAAATCAGCCGTACGGCTCCTGGGAACAATTCCAAAGGCGGGAGATAAGCGGAATGGTGGTCAGAGACGAGGTCGTCCTTGCCTTTATGAGCCGTCAGTGGTATCGGCCTTGAGGGTAGTCTGGGAGAGCGCCGATTGGATTTGTTCACAGAGATTACGGCCGTTCATGCCTCAGCTGATCGAGGCCTTGCAGCGCCATGGTGAGTTGGTAATAGATCCCGGCGTTGAAATGCAGTTGAAGGCCATGAGCAGTTCGACCATGGACCGTATGATGCGTCCTCATCGAAGATCACAAGTTAGGCGCGGGTTGAGCACGACTAAACCGGGAACGCTGTTAAAGGAGTCGATACCAGTGCGTACCTTTGCCGACTGGAACGAGCAGAAGGTAGGCTTTTTGGAAATAGACCTTGTGGCCCATTGTGGCGAGAGTACGCGAGACTTCTACCTGAACACCCTAAACGCCACCGACGTTATGACTGGCTGGACCGAGAGCATGGGGGTGTGGGGCAAAGGCCAAGCTAGGGTTGGTGGCGCAATCGATGCCATCAAGAGGAGACTGCCATTCCCCATGCTGGGCTTGGATTCCGATAATGGCGGTGAATTCATCAACCATGGGCTGTACAAGTACTGCGAACAGCACAAGATCACCTTTACTCGTTCGCGACCATACAAGAAGAACGACCAATCTTACGTGGAGCAGAAGAACTGGACAACTGTTAGACGTATTGTGGGTTATGACCGCTATAGTTCCAAAGCGGCCTTAGCCCAACTGAACGAACTGTACGGAGTCTTACGGCTCTATGTGAACTTCTTCCAACCGGTCTTGAAACTGGTGAGCAAGGAACGCCAGGGGGCAAAGGTTTCCAAGCACTACGACGTGGCACGAACGCCCTATGAGCGATTATGCAGACTGGACGTAATCGACGACGGTCAGAAGAAAACGATGGACAAACTCTATGAGAGCCTCAACCCTATGAAGCTGCGCAAAGAGATCGACGAAGCACTGGAAAAACTCTGGAAACTGAACGAGAGGAAGAATGCCGAGAAGGAGTCAGCCTGACAATCAAGCAAGAGACCTGCCTGTGGATAAGTGGACAGCCTTACAGCCTGCCCACTTGTCCACAGGCTCTACGACAACTACGACGGCCGGTAACAGTGACTTATGATTTAACGATACCTCTTCGGTAACAGTGAATATTGATTTAACACGGGAGGTGTGGGGAGATTCGTGTTAGGCTACAAATGCGCACGACTTTTCGGAGTGGGGAGGGGGCCTGACTATTTGCCTCAAGAACCAGCAAATCCGCTCGGTTTAGCGGATTTGTGGGAGAAGATCCATTGATGGTAGCAGGGGCGAGACTTGAACTCGCGACCAAGGGCTTATGAGGCTCTAGTCACGATCGAGGGTTTTGCGCTGACTATCATGGTAAAAACGCTTGGTCAAACCCGCTGACACCCAGGTCATAAGTCCTTGTCTCAAGCAGAAAGAGTCGCGAGCAATGAAGAAATCTGCCTCTTTAGCGAAATGGAAAAGGGCCCGACCGGTCTCAGGACCGATCGAGCCTTCAGTCGCTAAGGACCACGGAGTACGATAGGGAGGAATACTTGATAGGTCGTTCCGGTTATCGTTGGCGCCTCGGTGACTATGATGGTGGTAGTGGCTTGGACGGCATTGCCATTGCTGTCGGTCGCTATCAGTGTGATGGTGTGTGAACCGGTGATCAGTCCGGTAGTCTGCAATAGCTGGCCGGTTCCGAGAGGCCCCATTAAGTTCGAGCTCCATTCCAGTCTGTTGTCAGGCAAAAAGCCGTCTTCGGCGTCAATGGCCTGACCTTCAAACGCCACAGTTTGACTGACAACGTAGGTCCGTCCGCTGACGGGGGCGATCGAAATGATGGTCGGTGGCTTGCTCACTGTCGTAAAGTTGCCGTCAGACGCAGCCAGGGTAGTGTTGACGCCGTCGCTGGCCCATACCCGAAACCTTCCCTGCGTCGTTCCCTGCAATAGATTGAGGTCAAGGGTGAGCTGCGTGCCGGTGATAAAGGTGGCTCGTGGCTCCCAGGTCACCCCGCCGTCGCGGCTGTAGTCCAGAGAGTAGTTTAGCGTATCCTCGTCGGCGTCGTTAGCCGTCCAGGTGACAGTCACATTGTTGCCACTTAGCGTCTCGCCGCCATTGGGGAAGGTGATCGCCACGGTGGGCGCGCTAGCGCTGACGTTTCGCGAGGCCAGGACCGTGTCCCCGCGCAGGATGACGACCCTGCGAGTTCCGGAGACCCAGGGCACCATCTCGGTAATCAAACCGACCGGCT
>JAUSEJ010000218.1 GCA_030650265.1 Dehalococcoidia bacterium
TCGACGGTGAATGTCTAGACTACCCCTAGAAGCTGGAGTGCTCAAGGGAGAGGTGCACGTCATGTTGGAGTTTTTGTCGACCTATGGCATCTGGATCGGTTTCGCAGTGGTGTTCTTGCTCATGATGCGCATGCACGGGAGTGGTTCGGGGGGCTGCGGCGGCGGTCACCAGCATGGTTCAAATGACAAAAAGCCTGAATCGGAAACTGAACCGCAGTCGGTGGGCGCGGGAAGGCGTAACTAAGGTTGCCACTAGCAGGGAGAAAATGATGAAGTGGGTCAGGTCTTGGAGGAAATTTGCTAAGAGACCAGCACTCCGACACCGTGGGTTTGACGATACGACCCTTTTCCTGAGCGTGGCTTTGTGGCTGTGCTCGTTGCCCCTGTTAGCCATAATCGCTATTCCCTTCGTGGGATGGCAAACGACGGGTTACTTGGCGGTATTCCTCCTCGTAATCGCTCTAACAATTTGCTGGTTTCTATGTAACTTTCGATTGGCCGATACCGCGCCCAATACAAGACGTTGATGGAGGCTGACAAATGCCTACTGTGGGTTTAGTAAAAGCATCGTTGACTGTGGAGGGTATGACTTGCGCCTCCTGCGTGTCTCACGTGGAGAAAGCCCTTAGCGGATTACGTGGGGTAAATGGGGCAGTGGTCAACCTTGCCACGAGTAAGGCATCGGTAGAATACAACCCAGACCAAGCGTCGCTAACCGACATGAAGAAGGCTGTGGACGGGATCGGGTATGAACTGGTCCTAAATATTGGCAATCTTCAAGTCACCGGTATGACCTGCGCCTCTTGCGTGGCCAACGTCACGAAGACCGTCAGCGCCCTGCCCGGAGTGGCCAACGTCGTGGTGAACCTCGCTACGAATAGCGCTCGAGTAGAGTATGCTCCCGAGATTACCCCCATCTCTGAAATAAAGAAGGCCATCGAGGAGATAGGGTACGGGGCCACGGAGAGCAGCCAGGGCCAGGAGGCTCTGGACAGGGAGAAAGAGGCTAGAGAGCGGGAAATCCACCGTCAGTTCATCAATTTGATCGTTTCTTGGTCCATTGGAGCGGTAGTCATGTTGGGAACGTTCCAGCCCTACTGGATTCTGCCCAACATAATCCCCGAGTGGATGAACAACAAGATCTTCTTGTTCTTCCTGACCACGCCCATCGTCTTCGGGCCGGGGCGGCAGTTCTTCATTAATAGTTGGAACGGCCTCAAGCGAGGCCTAACCGACATGAACCTCCTATACGCCACGGGTATCGGCGCCGCCTACCTCATCGCGATCATCAACACCTTCTGGCCCGATGCTGGCTTCGGCGGCAGGGAGGCTACTTTCTATGAAGCGGCGGCTATTCTCACGGCGTTTATCATCCTCGGCCGCTATCTGGAAGCGATAACTCGTGGCCGCACCTCTGAGGCGATTAGGCGACTGATGAAGCTTCAGCCTAAGCGGGCGAGAGTAGTACGAGATGGGCAGGAGCTCGAGATACCTGCCGAAGAGGTGCAGTTAGACGACATTGTGCTGGTGCGCCCGGG
>JAUSEJ010000228.1 GCA_030650265.1 Dehalococcoidia bacterium
GGAGATTCTCAAGAATCGATACGCTCGGGGAGAAATCACAAAGGCTGAATTCGACCAGATGAAAACTGACCTGAGCTAGCGCCAGTCGGGGCGGAGCGATGGTAGTCTCCATTGCGGCCTGGTCCATTTTCAATCTCTGAGCCCTCAACACACCCATTAAGGCAAGGCACTGAGGTAGTGCACCATCGTACGTAGGCTTTGCCGCTGGGGTGGCCTGCGGCCAGTGATATTTCTTTGATGCGATCTATACTAATATTGTCTTAATCCAGAATTCACCACATATTCATTTTCATGGATTAGACTAGAGTCGGACTGGGGAGGGTGACCGTTGTGATGGGTGGATTTGGCATGGCTGGCATTGGCGGTTTCGGAATGCTTTTTGGTATGGGGTTCTACCTGCTGTTCCTGGTGGGGCTGATCGGGCTCGCCGTATGGGGCGTCGGCCAGTTTGCGCGGGTCAAGGTTCCCATTTGCTCGACCAGAACTAGCAACGCAATTGAGATTCTGCTGATACGCTACGCCCGGGGCGAAATAACCAGAGCCGAATACGACCGGATGATAGCTCACTTGAGCTAGTGCGGGTCATCCAATCGGATGGTCCAGTCTTGCATATTTCACTGAGTTGATCTACAATTATGGTAGAAATAGTGAGTCCTAGCATACCGGTCGGTGAAACTGGGGAATAGAAATGTTGGAAATCTTTAAGACAATTGGCCTCGCGGTTGGTGCGATATTGGTCGTGGTTGCCGGCAGTCTCGGCGGCTTGCGTCTTGTCGAGAGCGGCGCTCAGGCGAATAATACTACCAGCGCTCTTTTCCAAACTTTGGTTGATAAAGGGGCGGTTTCCTCGGTTGTCGGCATCATTAGCAGGGCCGTCACTCCTGCCCTCAATCCTCCAGTCGAGTTCGCCAGTTCGATTAAAGCCGTACCCAATTCGCCCCAGGCTCCGGTCGCCGTCTGGAAGTCCAGCCCGATGTCGGGACCGGTGAAAGGCACTCCTTTGGCGAACTTCGGTGTCGTCGAGGAAGGCGCCATTTATCGGGCCGCTCAACCGACCGACAGCGAGTACAGATGGCTTCTCGACCAGGGCTACAAGAGCACCGTGAATCTGCGAAGAGAAACCGGCGACAATCGGGACGCTCTTGTGAAGCTCGGATTTCAAAACCAGTTGTGGCTGGATATCGAGGATGAGACAGCCCCCAACGATGCACAGGCGGAACAATTCCTCAACTTTATCACTGATTCTGCTAACTGGCCCGTCCTGATCCACTGCAAGGTAGGATTGGGGCGCACCGGTACGATGGCCGCCGTGATCAGGTACTCGATCGATGGTTTGTCGATGGAGGACGCCCTGAAGGAAGCCCGAATGTATCGCGGTGGCATAAGTCTGGTCAAAGTTCAGGAAGATTGGCTCAACCGCTGGGCCACCAATCATCGTCCCGGCTCCTACCGGCCAGTAAACCAAGACACCTCTGCATTGCCGCAACTGCTCCCATTCGCCCCTGCCGGCTAGATGATGATTCTCAGAACCACCGCCAGGGAATTGGCGGCCGGTTCATAGTCTTGTGACCTATCTTTCAGCCTGTTTTGGCGGCAAACTCGGACCTGACCGACTTGACTACCAGTTTTCGCTGCGACCTTGTTGACAAAGTCCAGACAGCAGCATAAAGTGAACTGGACAAGCATCGAACGAGGGAACGGCGAATGGTCCGTGGGAAGACTGTCTACTTTCTGGTCGTTGTGACGGTTCTGGCAATCACTATCGCGGTCGTTTACGGCTTCCGAGCGCAGGGCATTTCTTTGACTCACGACCCGACCAAGAGCCTATCGCCCAATGTCCTCGTCATTACCGTCGATACCCTTCGCGCCGACTATCTCGGCATTAACGGCAATACCACCGTGAAGACGCCCGATCTGGACGCTCTGGCCCGTCAGGGGGCCAACTTCACAATGGCGATTTCGACATTTTCCCAGACTAATCCAGCCCATGCCTCATTGTTCACCGGAGCCTATCCGGTTACCCACAAGTCGATGACCCACTGCGTCGACCCCATTGCCAAATCGGTAGACACGTTGGCCGAAGTCCTGAAACGAAACGGCTACAGCACACACGCCCTCTATAGCTGGCCGTGCTTCGAGTGGGATACCGGGTTCAACCGTGGCTTCGATATCTTTCGGGGGGTCTATGTTAAGGTTCCTGGTGGCAAGGATATCGATCGCGGCAACGATGGGCGGGCTGACGTCACGACGAACGGGGTGCTGGAGTGGGCACGCCAGAAGCCGGCATCTCCCTTCTTTCTCTGGGTCCACTTTATGGATCCCCACTACCCCTATACGCCGCCGCCACCATTCGACAATATGTACGATCCCGACTGCAAGGACTGCCTCGACGGTAGCTGGGCTACCATCGACAAAATCCACGCCTTTGAGCCGCTGCGGGATGCCGATATCAAGCACGTGAAGGCCGAGTACGCCGGAGAGGTATCCTTTACCGATCAGGAGATTGGCAGGCTTATGGCCGGAATGAGGTCCGCTGGCTTGCTGGACAACACAATGATTATCGTGCTATCCGACCATGGTGAGGCCTTCGGTGATAATGGGCTCTGGTTCCACCCGTTGATCATGTATAATAGCGTCGTTCGCGTTCCCCTGATCTTCGTCTATCCACCGACGCTACCCGCCGGAAAGGTCGTCAACAGCATCACTAGCGTGGTCGATGTCATGCCCACCATACTGGAAACCCTGAAGATTCCCCTTCCTTCTCAAACTGAAGGGAAAAGTCTCTGGCCGCTGATCAGGGGGGTGGAAACGCCGGATAGCAGAACAGCTTATATCCAGACGCCGGACGACGCCGCTATCGCCATGGTTAAGAACAGATGGAAGATGGTCAGGAACCTGGTAGACGACTCGTCAATGCTGTTCGACCTGACCACAGACCCCGGTGAGATCAAGGACCTGGCGGCAGTCTCTCCTCAACAGGTAGCGACGATGGGGGAGGAGCTGGACAAGTGGCTGGTGAGCCATGGCATGAAACTGGCGAACAAGGGGCCATAATACGGTGCTCAGATCGATTTGGCGAGTGTTCTTTCCCGGAGAAGATAAGCCGGCTTCCCCGCCCTGGCGGGCTGCCCTGTTCACGCTCATCCTGCTGGTCTTGCTCCTGGCCTTCATGGCTGGCGTGTCGACGCTGCTGGGGCTGCTGTCAATGCGAATGCCGCCTGCTGTCTTCGACCTCGACCTCGGAGTGTATCGCCTTGTCGCCGGCCAGGCCAACCCGCGTCTGGTCGACGTAATCCTTCTCCTCTTCAACGATCCGGGCATCGCCTACACATGTATCGTCGCCACCTGCCTGGGGTACTGTTGGATCAAGCGTCGCAACAGTGTTTTGGTCGCTCTCTTTGCTCTTGGCCTGGCCTTCAGCATCGGCTCCTGGACCATCCCCTACACGCATTGGTTTGGCTACCGGTCCCGGCCATTCGTTTTCGCGACAGATGTCATAGTCAATCCCGTGTGGCGCCAAACCTGGCTAATTTACCCGAGTTTCCCTAGCGGCCACGTGCGGGAGCTAGTCGGCCTCTCGGTAGTGCTGATCCACTTTTGGCCGCGGGCACGATGGTACGTGGTGGCGTTTGCGGCCTTCATCGCCTTCACCAGGCTATATGTCGGCGCCCACTTTGTCTACGACATCATCGGCGGCATTACCGTCGGCCTCATGACCGGCACCTTCGCCTTGGTTGCCGCCGACAGGGGGAGTTGGCTAATCGCATCCGCGGGAAATGCCGGCGTCGTCAAGCAGTTCCGGCAATACTTCTCCGATACCGGGGGCGGAGACCGGCGCGTTAGGGCGCCTCTGCTGCAACGGGTCATCCGTTCGCTAGTCTTTGCCGTCTTACTTCTGGCCAGTACATTCGTCCTCGGCTCCCTCGTCTTTACCAAGAGCCCTGACATACTGGCATCCTACTTTCTGGACACCAACAACAGCCTGGTTGCGCCACTGTATGGATTGTTCGACCCGTCGTCTGCGCCCGTGGTCTATGCCTGTCTGGCGAGCGGATACTACACGCTTTCGGCTCTGACGGCGTTGATAATGGTTCGAGCTGTGGTTTCTGGGAAAAGAGGGGCTGGATCCGCCGCTGTCAGCATCGCACTGGTCATAGGTGCCAGCGTTCTATTGGCCGCGGCCTTCTCTACCTTCTTCTCGCTAGCCCGTCCCTTCGCCGCAAGTGGCGTCGGGCTACCAGATGAGTGGCGTAGTTACTGGCCAGGGCCTGTCGCTTTTCCCGACGCCTACCTGCTAATAGTGGCCGCCCTCAGCGTGCTGCTGGCCAATCGCTGGCGCAAGCTTCGGCTTGCCGCCTACATATATCCCTTTGCGGCGGCTGCGGGCCTGATCTATTTCGGCGCCGCCTGGCCCATCCCTTCGCTCGCCACCATAGTTGCTGGCTACTGGGTTGCCCGCTGGTCTACTTACGTTTGCCGGCAAGTCTTGCCTCCGTCGTGGCGATTAGGGAACGATCACTCGCAAGGCCCCGGGAAGGACGCTGCAAGTGACGGGGACGGTACCGATCGGCCTGCCGTCGGCGTGAGCGGGCAAGTCTAGCGATGAAGTGATGGTCAATGCCCCGGCGCGAAAGGTCGCCACGCAGGACTCTTCATGCAGCCGGTTGCCAGAGCTAAGCGTGAACTGGCGGGCTAGCTCCACTCTGGTGCATTCGAAATTGATCACATCCAGCATTCCGTCTGTCAGGTTAGCCCGCGGGGCGACGGTAAAACCGGCGCCGTAGTAGGGGCCGTTGGCGACTACCACCAGAGGAGTGTGGAGGTCGACCGCAAAACCCTCTCCCGCCACTTTGATCTCGGCTTTAGCCTGGCGCAAGAACCTGTTCGCCCCTCCCAAGAGCTTCCGGTAGTGCCCTCCCTTTATCTCCTCGCCGATCGGAAACAGTGAGGCGTCCAAACCGACCCCCGCCGCCTCGAAGAAGTAGGTCCCATTGGCAACGCCGACGTCTATATCCAAGGTTTTGCCCCGAGCGATCGACCGGGCCGCCTCGTCAAGATCAAGAGACACACCAAGACTATGCGCAACGTTGTTGAAGGTGCCAAAGGGTAAGATGCCCAGGGTGATACCGGTGCCTACCAGGCCAGTGGCGACCTCACCCACCGTGCCATCGCCGCCGCCGACGATCACGAGGTCATAGCCGTCCTCGACCGCCCTTGCCACCAATTCGGCCACGTACCCGGTCAACTTAGTAAAGGTCAGGTCGGCCCGGATGCCAGACTCCTCCAGGATGCCGATTATCTCCGGCAAACGACGCCAGGCCTTGCGGGACCAGGGAATCGGATTTAGGACAAGGCGAGCTTTTCGCACCATTGAGTTCCCTCCACTCTTTAGGAGTCTGTCTCCGTAAACTGATCTCCAGCAAGCTCGATTTGGTTGATCTTCGGTATTGGCGGTCCGGCTAGCGGCGTGCGCAGGCTAAGCAAAGAAGCTGCCCCTAAGAATAGGCCCCAGCCCAAAGTACACAGACGAAAGAGAATAATGGCTGCGGCAGCATGGACGGCGTCCTCGCCAGCAAGGTGAAACAAGGCGACCGAACTACCTTCCACCGCGCCCAGACCGTGGGGCAGCATAGAAAGCGCGCCCACCAACTGGGAGATAGCGTAAATATAAACGGACTCGCCGGGGGTGATCGATACTTCATAATCGAGCGAAATCCTGTAGAGAATCAAAGCACCAATAAGGGTCACCGTAATTCCCAGCGCTGAACCCAGAAGCAGAGTCTTCCCTGTCAGCAGTTTGAGAGAAGTCTCGAAAAAGCTGGACCACGGTTTCCAGGCGGCGATTCTGGAGAATGGTGTGAGGGGAAACCATTTCGCCCCCGTCAAATGGCTACCGTAGCGAAGCGCCAGAACGATGGCTGCCATAATCACTGTGAACGGCAAAACCAGTAGGGCCAGATCGCGAAACCAGGCGACGGCCACCGATGCGACGATCGCCAGAGATAGCAGATCCAGGATAACTTGCATGGACACTACGGCCGAAGTCCGCGTAAAGCTGTAGCCGAAAGGCACCAGGAGATACGCTCGCACGAATTCGCCTGCAGGGGAAAAGGCAAACCACTGCCCGGCTAGATAGGTGAGAATAGAGCGTCTGAGAGGCAAACGAATGCCTACTACCGTGAGCAAGTAATGCCAGCGCAAAGCCTTGAGCAGGTAGTAGAGCAGACTGAGCGAGAGAACCGGCGCCAGATTTTGCCAGGGAAACTCAATAGACTCATGCAGAGCGCCCGCCAAACCGGCCACTTTGATCACGGCGAAAATGAGCCCAATGCCCAAGAACAGCCCAATGAAGAAAAGAAAACGCTTTCTGCTAGTCACTGTGATTCAACTGCCTTTAGAGCATTCCTCCTACATTATAGCGGAAACCGTTGCTGCTCGCCACGCCAGCCACCTCACAACCAACTGAGAGCCACGCTAAACTCCTTGACAATCGCTGACTGCGATGCTATGGACTGTCCGAATGGTGTAGTTACTAGCCAAACCTCTATGCCGGGGGAAGCTGAACAAATATGACCTGGCCGAACTAAAGAAGGGCGGCTACATAAAAGAGAAGCGTCCAGACATGTTTGCCGTCCGATTGCGCGTCCCTGTCGGCACAGTGCAGGCACACAAGCCAGGAAAGCTTGGGGAATTGGCCGGACGTTATGGCGATGGATCCGTCCACGCGACAAGCCGGCAAGGCATCGAGATCCCTGGCATCCGTTTTGCCGATATCGAGTCCGCCAGGCTTGAACTCGCTTCCGTGGGACTAGCCCCTGGCACATGTGGACCCAAGGTCGCAACATTCCCGCCTGTCCTGGCAATCGCTCTTGACGCCATTCGTTCGTCGATTGCCGCGGTTTCGGCGAGAAGCTGGATGAGCAGTTCGTGGGCAAGGAGCTCGGCTCGAAGATCAAAATTGCCATCGCCGACTGCCTAAACAGTTGCACCACGCCGTAAGTTAGCGATATTGGCTTCGTGGGCGGGGTCGATTCCGACCTCGTTCCCGAGCTCTGCAACGGCTGTGGCCTCTGCATGGAGCTAGGCAAGGATAGGGCAATCACCACGGGAGACGATTCGCTGCCGCGGAAGGATGCGAACAAGTGTCTCCACTATGGCGACTGCATCCTAGTATTTACCACTCAAGCCTGGGAGGTTGGGCGGGCAGGGTACACTGTCTACGTGGGTGGCAAGGTGGATCGCCATCCCCAACTCGCCACAATGTTCGCCGCGTTTGTTTCCCACGTGGAAGGTATAGAGTTGGTGGCCGCGATCCTCGAGTTCACGATTACCAGGGGCAAAAAGGGCGAGCGATTGGGCGCATCACTGAATAGGATAGGCGACGCTACTCTTCGCGATAACATGGTGATACCTATCTAGAAAAGGCCTACGCGAGGATTGCTTCTAAATCAGCCAGCCTTGCCCCTGGCGATTCTTAGCATGACACGGTGGTCCTCACCAAACTTGCAAAGACCGGCGCAGTGCTCGCAGAGATCCGAAAAAAGGATGTAGCGCATTTGGAAGCTCCCAAGCTGGCGAAAAGCGGGTCGATGAAGTTGGGCTTGAATCTCCTTCTCTCGGGCGTCCGGAGCCACCAAGAGTAGCTGGACAGGCTGGCTATCAAGCGAGCAGGCTAGATCAATCAAGCGAAGCATACCAGAATATATCGATGTGCTCTTCTCAATCTCAAATGCGGAGACAATCTCGCGGCCACCGGCAGACAGCCACAGGACATCGATCAAGCTCAATGTTTGCCTGATATCCTTTGGCAATTCCATATCAGGTATGGCTGCCAACGTCATGAAGGAAAGGCTCTGGCCATCGTAGACCTTGCTTCTATCGTTCGAGGCCACATGAACATCATAGCCCAAGGAGTTTCCAATCTTCGCCAATAGATATTGGACCTTAAAATGCTCATTCTGTTCTTGGTGGTCTCGCTGAACCTCCAAATGGCGTTGTCGCCCTACTTTCTCGACCCTTTCTCGCTCCATCGCGAGCACTGCAGTACTAGTTGAATCGATAATTATCTTTCCTACACCAATTTCGTATAGAAGGCCCGAGAAGGCACCTAAGTCTGTGGACAAGGCTGGCTGTAGTTCTGAATTCGCCTTAATTATGACATCTCTCATCGATAGATACGTTGTCCACGAGCCCAATTTCTTGGAATCTCCAAATAGGGCGTTATAGCCTCTAACCATTGCGGTATTGAATGGCGGAAACATGGTGGGGCTGAGGAAATAGAGTATGTTTGCAACAGCCGGCCCGAGACCCTTAATGTGGTGGGCATCGAGCCATAGTATCTCACGAATCACCCGGTCGGAGCTCAAGTTACCAAGGCACTTCTCCAAGAACTGTCCGAAAGCTCGCTTGTTGTCCTCGTCTTCGTAGATATCGGGAATGCGCAGTTTGGGCTTCCAGTAGAATGGATGAGCCGCCCCTTCGAATACCTGCTTTTGCTCGGTTATGCTCTTAAGGACAGTTTCCAGCGAAGAACCTTTGAAATCGTTGCCGAACCCTCCCTCCCGGATAGTCTTGACGACCTCTGTCACTCCCCGGCGGATCGCGCGGAACGCCTTTAAGCGTGCCTGGCTCTCTATGAACCACGTATTGTATACCGACTCCGGGTCGCTCTTATATCGTGATGCCAATTGCCGTAGATCGTCTTTCAGAATGGCCATGTGTTCACCTTTTCCCGCAGACACAGTCGAGCAATGGGACGAAATAGCCCACCATCGGCCTGCCGCTATTATAGCGGTTTGCTAGGGCGGTTTGCCACAGAGAATTGGGAAATCAGGCTAGCAACGAGTACCCACAAACTTCTCGGGCGAGAGAGAGAATTCGGCGGCGCAGCCTTTGGCACAGAAGTAGTAAGTCGTTCCCCCGTACTCGTACGTCATCGCTGCGCGTTCGCGCTCTAACTGCATTCCACAAACGGGATCCACGATCATCTTCGCCAATTCCTTGAACTCACCATCTTCCAGCCACAGCACTCTATCGGCGATATCTCTGATACGGTGATCGTGGCTGACGATGATCACGCACTTTCCCTGCTCTTTGGCAATGCTTTGCAGCAGGCGCATGATCTCGTGACCTATCTTGCTGTCGAGATTGGCGGTGGGCTCGTCGGCAAGGATGATCTCTGGCTCGTTGGCCAACGCCCTGGCAATGGCCACCCGCTGCTTCTCCCCGCCCGACAACTTATCGGGACGAAATTTCAGTCTGTGGCCAAGCTCAAGGCCTATGAGGAGCTTCTCAGCCTGCGCTCTTGCCATCTTACCCTTTGTTCCCGCCAGGTTAATGGCCAGCTCGACGTTCTCGGTCACCGTCAAAGCAGATAGGAGATTAAAATCCTGAAACACGAAGCCAAAGTTCTTGATTCGGACA